>JAITBR010000020.1 GCA_031283485.1 Puniceicoccales bacterium
AAAGGTCAATCGCCGGCACCCTTGGAGCGCTGTTGTCATCTGCGTAAGAGGTTATTCCGGAAAATTCAGCTGATTTTCAATTTCTTTTGCTTTGCGCATAAGCGCGTATAGATATTTTCGGCAGGCAAAAAATTTATTTGCTTCGCCGTAGGGCATAGCCGGTGAACCGCGCAAAAATGATCCAGGTTTGCAACTCGATGTGACACCGGTTTGTCCCGCAATCATCGTTTCGTCCCCTATGTGGATGTGGCCAACAATGCCGGATTGGCCACCGATAGTGACGTGATCTCCAACGGTCGTGCTCCCAGCTATCCCCACTTGAGCGACGATTAGGCAGCGCTTACCAATGGTAACATTGTGTCCAATTTGAACAAGATTATCGATTTTCGTCCCTGCACCAATTCGCGTCGAGCTGAATCGTGCACGATCGATCGCTGTGTTAGCTCCAACTTCCACGTCATCATCAATTACAACATTTCCAATTTGTGGCAATTTTTCGTGAATACCTCCAACGGTTTCATAGCCAAAGCCATCCGATCCTACCACAACGCCAGGATGTAAGATAACGTTTTTCCCAATGGAACAAAATGGCATAATTTTCACACCGACACACAATTTTGACCCATTTCCAATGGATACACCTTGGCCAATGTAACAGCCAGCATCCAACACTACGCCATCACCAATTTCGGCATTATCTTCCACGACGACGTGTGGCCCAATGTGGATATCTTGCCCAAGTTTTGCGGAAGCCGCAACCGCAGCACTTCCGTGAATACCAGCTCGCTTCTTCGGGAAATATTTCTCTTCCACGTCTCTGCATAATAAACCGAGTGCGAAGGATGGATTTTTGCAAACTAGAAAAGCTTGATTTTCCCTTGGCTGCAAATCTATGTCGTCGCTAACGAGTACAATTGAAGCCAGCGTACCTTTTAACTGTTCACGGTATTTTTTATTTCCAAGAAATGACAAATCTGCACTCGAGGCTTCCGCTAGCGACCTAACGCCAGTTATGACGCACTCGGTTCCACCCATAACTGCCGCGGGAGAAACTATGCGCACAATATCGCTGAACGAATATTTAACGCGGGTCATAAAAAATCCTGCAAACATCACGCCCGCAGGACAATATTAAAATTTTGCCGACCGGCTATTTTTTGCCGTTGCTCTTGCCATTCAACTTTGCAATGACCAGGTCGCTTATATCCAGAGAATCATCCACGTAGATCGCAGAAGTAAACTTGTTTAACACTAAATCCGCTTTTTTTTCCTTGTCAATCTCAGCCACAACCACTTCAAGGTCCTTCGATTGATCAGCGATTTCTCCTTGGCGACGCTCAATTAATCTCTTGTTCAAATCCTGGCGAAGCTGGCCAAATTCAAGATCTTTTTTGCGCAATTCCTCAGTTTTAGTCATTGCTTCCGCCTTAAACTTGCTGCGAGCCGTATCGGTCAATGCAGCATTGTCAGCCTTCGCCTGGAGATCCTTGACCTCGTCGTTGATTTTCACGATTTCATCGTATATCTCACGAAGCTCTTTGTCGGCTACGGAAACGGCCTCATTGTACGCCGCTTGGGCAGCTTTAGCTTTTTCGAAATTATCAAACACCTTCTGCACGTCAACGGAAAGAATTTTTGTGGAACTTGGCCACGCAAAAGCTCCGCCTGCAAAGGCACAACTGAACAGCAACACACTAACAAGTTTTTTCATACTCATGCATCTCATATAAGGTTAAAGTGAGGTGCAGTATTTATCCCAATGGAAATAATGCAATGATAATTTTATGGATAAAAAAATAAATTCATCAAAAACAAAATAAATTTTCCCTTGACCGTTTTCATTGGTTAGGCTATCATATAACATGAATGTGGAGATCTAGTTTCTTTTTATAGGAGTGTAATCAATGGATAAATTTTCTTCAATTTTGCACAATTTTGCCAACAAGATAAATTTGATTGGATTGAAAGTTGATCCGTCTGGTTACTGCTGTTTGGACGTAGATAACGGCATGCTTGTCCATTTGAAATACGATAGTAAGCGCGACGGTATGATTTTTATTTCTGAAATTGGTGACGTCCCCGAAGTGAATCGTGGTGCGATTATGAGATATATGTTGAGGATGAATGACAATCGAAAAGAAACGAAAGGAATGACTCTCTCGTTTAATGCTGAAAGCGGTAAGGCGGCCTTGGGGTACCAATATCCACTGCGATTCTTGACTGATGCTGGGTTTGAAGAATTTTTCAAGATATTTCTGGATGAGGTCGAGAGGTGGACGAAACGCATCACCGCCTTCATGCAGGGCGATATACCGGAAGGCGAGGAAGTGTCTCCAAGTTTCGAGGCAGGGAGCCGCTCTTCCGCATCATCTGATGCCGTTCCAACTTTCATGATTGGCGCCTAACTTTCGTCGTAAAGCTTGCTTCGCGGCCTCGACGGTGCATCGGTTTGTGTTTGACGCAGCACAGTGATTTCCCTACTTTCCTCGAAAGAGATTTAGCATAGGGGCGAAAAGATCATTTTTACAGTCGATCAGGTGGTTGCTGTGCCTCTCCACCGAAAACGATATTCCCTCCATTCTGCGAACGAGAACCATTGGACGCGATTCGCTGGTTTCCCCCATGAGTAGTGGAGCAATGCCAGCCAACGCATCGGCGACGTTTATTTTCGACATCCGCATTGGCTTTCCAAAAAGGTCATTTTGGCCCGTGAGGTCTATGACCGGAATAAACCCAAAACTACATTGCGAAATACCAACGGTCCCAGCGCGCATTGGCAATACGCAGCTGTCTACCGCAACTATCCCAAAATTTTTAACGCGAAACTTACGCAAAACAAAAGCATGAATTTCACGAAGTAGATTTTCAACATTCCGCGGCCAGAGAACGTAATAACCATTGCCATTACTTTCATCGATGCCGCTGTTGGGAATCAGGGTATTTTCCCTTATTGTTACACAGGGGTCAGAAATTACTTCGGGCACACGATCTGCTTCTTCTCGTATCAGTTTCAATTTATTAACGCCAGTTTTCAGCACACACCTCCCCAAGTGAATGGCTAAAATTTTTGTCGCAATCAGGATAATGTCTCCATCGAAAATTTTAGGCAAAAACTCATCCAAGACACTAAAAAGATCATCCCTAGGCGGCGTGAGTATCCGTGTCCTAATTTCTATAAATTCTGCACCCATCGCCCGCTGACAATAGGCACAAAAGTTGCACGGTAAAGTGAATTTTATCAAAAAAAGCTTTACTAGCACGCGTAAATTTAGATGGTGAGGGTCGAGTAGATAAGTTTTCAGTTATGGGAAATTTGAAGAAGAAACGCCGCTTAAAAATGAATAAGCACAAGAGGAGTAAGCGGCTAAAAATGAACAGACACAAAAAACGCCTTTGGGGCAATTAATTTTTGGAAGGTATGTCGTTTCGCTGCAGTGTTTCCTTGATCAATTGGGGAGATACTGCGGTTCATAGCCGCTAGTTGTGTCTTGTGCACACTAAATTTTGGATGTTGATGGGGGGGTTCACAGGGGATGCGAAAAGTAACTCATCTGAGCTTGGCCAATGTTTGGATTCCAGCGTCGTAGGCGGGATATACTTCTCCAACGATTAATGGTGAAGCATATTTGAAAAATGACACATCAACGGCCACCTCGCTATTATTGTACCATCCGTCTGGAAAGTCTTTCTTCTTTCCAATTGTATTTGCGATGTCAACGCAACTTACTTCGCAGCCATACTTTTGGTTATCGGTACGCAAAAGAATCATCATTTTTCCGGTGACCATATTTTCAAGGGACAGTTCGACGGCATGTTTGGCGCAACTCACAGTCTCGGCAGAATCCGTGGCGGAAATTGTCATGCACGACGTCTGTTTCCAATCTTTCAAAGTTACCAAATTAACATCCAATTCAAAATTGGCTTCAATTATAAACCTTACGTACTGTCCGGACGTGCGATTTCCCGTTACATCTTCTCCCGAACGGCTACGCAAGGACTCACCGGTAATAATTACACAATTGCCAGTTGCGTGAATGCACTCGTGAACTTTCTTTACTAACACCTGCTCATCGAATAAATCCGCAAGTATAATATTTGGTGCCACATTCAAATCGTGGCGTTTCTTGGCAAGGGCAATGCCACATAAAATCCACATGCTACTACACCCAATAAACTCCACAATAGTCACGCTGCCTGAAGACTGCATCGATTGAATATCAGCAACGACGCTTGTAAATATCGATGAAACGTGTTTTATGAGTGATCCATACCCCAGGCAGTGATCAGTCAATGGTAGAACATTATCCGGGGAAAATGGAATTAGCATTAGGCGCATTTCATGCCCAATTTTTACCACGGATTTTTCTATGCCAAGGCAATATTTGGCACTCTCATCATCACCAAGTATGAACATAAACCGAATGTTACTGTCCTCCAAAATGGTGGCTATCCTGTCAAAATCCTCATCCGAACATTCGATGCTACGCGAACCGAGTGCTGCCCCAGGGGTGCAAATCAGACTACTGATATTTTTTTGCTGTTGAGCAGCGAGATCTATGAAATTTTTCGACAGTAACCCGCAGAGCCCGTCGATACACCCATAAACGTCTTCAACAATGTCGTAATTTAACACTCTGCTTACTAGCGTTAATAGTCCAATGTTCATGAGCGCTGATGGCCGCCCAAGCTGCATTAGTAAAACATTTCCGCTTAATTTTATCATAGTACATTCACCTTTTTGCCATCACCCTGCCGTTTATGTGCAGCAAGGCAATAATTTTTGAGCAAAAAATATTTCGCACATTTTTTGTTCGACGCACTTTTTAACGTTGAAAAATAATGTTTCATTGTTTTAACCCCTTACCACATGGAGGTTAAATTTGAAAAAGATTGCTAACGTGCTTATAATCGCAATTGTTTTAGGGTGTACCGGATGTAATTCTGTTGGACCAAAGGGCATGCAAAATGTTCATCCACAATATAATGACGCTTTGACTTCAGTTTTGGATCAACAGCTGTTAAACAATTTGATCAGGCTAAAATATCGTGAAAATCCGCTATTTTTGGAGGTCAGCAGCATAACGGAATCGCGGACATTCGGATTCGAAGGTGGACTTGGAAATTGCAAGTGGTTTCCTTGTCCGATATCCGGGAATGCTGCAAATGCCACGCAGTTGACGCCAAACTTTAAACTCATTAATTCTCAAATGCCAACAATCTCCTACAATCCACTGCGTGGGAAAGAATTTATTCAGCATTTAATGACTCCGATACCATTCTCGGCGGTGCTATTGATGTCTCAATCTGGATGGAAATTGGAGCGTGTTTTTGACCTCTGCATTGAAAAGATAAATGGTGTTGATAACGCTTCAAATGCTTCCGGACCAACGCCAAGGATCAAACCAGATTATGAAGATTTCTATCGCATGACTTCGCTCCTACAGAAATTAGAATACGAGCACAAATTGGCTCTGGGGATAGATAGTGAAAAAAAAGCCTTGATTCTGCGATTCTTAAATGTTGACGACAATTCTCCGGAAATGCAAGAGTTGCGTCAAATTTTGGATTTGGAAAGAGGCAGGACCGAGTTTTACTTTCAGGATAACTTTTTATCCGTGTCAAAGCGCGGTCTGAGTGTGAGGATGCGGTCACTCATGGGATTGATGTTCTACTTGTCCCATGCCGTTGAAGTTCCGCAAGAGGATATTGACAGCGGTAAGGTCATGACAACGGTCGATGCCGATGGAAATGTCTTTGATTGGACAAAAAATGCAAGCGGGAAAATGTTGAAAATTTTGTGCTCAAAGGCGCCACCAGCGGATGCTTTCGTATCAACTTACCACCGTGGCCATTGGTTTTACATAGCTGACAATGATCTGCATTCAAAATCGACATTCATGTTTGTTTCGTACCTGTTTAATCTACAGGCGGGCGAAGCTTCAGCGAGCGCCGTTGCACCGTTGTTAACAATTCCAACGACAACCTTGTAATCACAAGGTATCCCTCCTGTGAAAAAAAATAATTATAATCAATGACAAATACACCATCTAATAGTCGCCCTGGCGGTGCAGTGGGCGGCTTTGGGAATAGGC
>JAITBR010000094.1 GCA_031283485.1 Puniceicoccales bacterium
TGTTCCGACGCCAGTACATGCTTTAGCGTAATTTGTCGCGAAACTGCTCACGAGAGGATTTCGAGCTTTAACGGCTTTTTCCGGGGCATTAGAAGAATCATTGGCTTTTGGGCAGCGGCGATGCTTTGGCATACTAACAGAGTGGCCTTTTACTTTTTTTTCTGGCACATTGGTATTATTGCCTTCCACCGGCAGATGCACTTGAGTATGAATAGCATTTTCAGATAAATTCATTTTCGTCCTTTATTAATTAGTTTGATGATCGGGCTAGAACGAAATCAGGCTAAGTCAAGCTTTTTTTTGTAATTTTTTATATGAATTTACAAGCCCTACGTAAAGTTTTTCAAGCTATTCATCCCAATGCCGATTATCTCCAATTTTAGCACCTAAATCGTCGCCCTCTACGCAATCGTCAAATTCAGGCAAATCAAGCTCATTATCAAGCTCCTGGCTGCTGGAATCATCGTCCAAAGTATATCCTGCGGGCACATAGTCTAAAATCGATATTATCTCGTCAAACGCATGACAACTTTTCCCTTCAACGTATTTCGCTTGGCGCTCATCTCGGACCGCCTCCTCCAATTCCTCAACTTCCAGCGGCCGCTGAAAATCTAGGTTGGCATTTAGTATTTTAACTCTGATGGATGTAATATGATCCAGGAAATCAATGTACGGACCATCGCCCTCATCCACCACATTCGGCATTGCAAAAATTTTATCCTTAGCAGACATTAGCTCTTCGTCGCTTGCCACGAGCTTGACCGTATTTTTGGGCAAATCCTTTTCAATGGAAAACTTAAAAAAAGCGTTTTCAACAATATCGTTCCTAATTCCGTATGCCTGTAGCTGCGCGAGAAGATCCACCATGCATTCAATCTGGTTGGGATCGAGTATTCCCAGTCCATCCACATCCCAATGAATATCTTCACTAACTTCACTGACCCACCAGTTAAGGTCCTCACCGAGGCGCACAATACACCAATTTAGTTTATTAGATGTCATATTTTCAATAGATGGCCGCCATACAATTGATATGGCAATTTCCGTAAAGCAAAAATTTCTCCAGGACGTGAAATTTGCAATACGTCTAATATCTTTTAACTTGCAAAATATATCAAAAATAATAAAATATCTTCGATGGGCAGAAGTAAAGGATTTTCCTTGATCGAAATGCTGATCGTTTTGGCGATAATTGCCGGAATAACTGGGCTTTTGGTGTCAAATTTGGATAGCATATTTGGAGGTAGCAAAGAGCAAATGGCACATATCTTTGCCAATGAGGTCGTGAAAACTCCGCTCATGGCTTATAAAATAAACATTGGCAGCTACCCATCGACGGCTGAGGGACTGCAAGCACTGGTGGAAGCACCCCGTGGTAAAGAGCACAAGTGGAAAGGTCCGTATATGGAATCTTTGCCAAAAGATCCGTGGGGAAATGATTATTTTTATGCATGTCCAGGGGTACACAACAGGGCAGCGTATGACATCTGGTCGATGGGCAGCCCCACTAAAGGTAAAGAAATTGGCAACTGGTGAATTTGGAACGTAAACGAGCATTTTCGCTCATTGAACTCATCATTGTTTTGGGACTAATGGCCGCCTTGGCTGGTATTTTTGCTTCAAATTTTCACGGTATCGATTTTGGACCTTGGGATGATGTATCAAGCTTCAATGGAGCAATTAAGCGCGCACGCAACTTTTCCATTGCGACGGGCCAGCCCATCATCCTGAGCTGTATTCCTGGAAAATTTTTAATTTTAGACACATTTGGTAAAAAATTATCCGAATTGGAATGCAATTTGTGCGGCGACACTGTGAATCCGCTATCCAAATGCGTGGCGAAGTTTGACGAATTTGGATTTTTTACTAAATTTACCGTAAAATGTGCAGGCATTGAATATTTGCCCGATATACTGTCCGGAATTTTGCGTGAAAAAGAAAAGTAGAGGAGCTTTTTCACTGATAGAAGTTATGGTTGCCATAGCCATATTTTCGATTGCCGCCACTGCGCTGACAGTTGGTGTAGCCAATGGCTTACTCTGCTGCAATAGCATGATAAATCATAGGCCAGATTTTTTCGAATATGCATTCGCCTTGCACATTGTAAAAAATTCAGCATCAATTTCCAGCGCCACCGGCATATCAAAATTGACTCTACCTTCGGGAAGGATTATGCAAATAAAAGCTGCCATAACCACAACGGGTGTGGATAACTTGTTTTCAGTTAATTTGGCCATCGACGATAGCCGCTATGAGATTTTTCTAGCCAATGGAAATTGGCAGTGAGGATACTTTTTTATTCAGATGCATCCGTAAAAGCATTGATAAATGCCATTGCTCCGCTGAGATCCATACAAACGCGCATCATTCCAGATTCGCCAATGGGACAATTAGATTCGGTTTCGTCTGTGCTGTAGAAGAGCGTATTTGCCTTTTGGCGGATATTCTTTCCGTTTGGATTTTTTCCGTTCAAACGCCTATTAAAGCTTGAAGTACCATAGTTGTTAAATCTTTCTATTTTCATTCAAATTTCCAATTGATGTTTAAGTTTCAACACCTGGTATTGGATGAAAAAAAATGTCAAGATAAAAATTAGCAAAAATTTAATCCAACTCCGCTTCGATTCTTTCCACCCACCCTTTAGAAATGTTTAACCCCTTAGAATATCGTACGATTTCATCGATTTTATCACCTCTGCCGCTTTCCTTTGCGCAACAGATGTAGCGGTATATTGCTTCGGACCGGGAGTATTCTTCGGTCGATTTGCTGTGAATTATTCTGTCAAAAATGCTAAAGCTTTCCTCGCACTTGCCCAGATTGAACAGAGATATCGCATGTAAAATTTCCGAATGGGCAGCCAATTCCGTTCCGTTCAACGCTTCATTCGCCAGAGAATAACAGGAAGAGGCTAATTCATAATTTTTTCCATGAAAAGCCTCATTGCCAAGATCCAGCAACACTAGCCCTCCGATAGGATGACGCTTGTATTTTTTGGCAAATGACATCCTGCTAACACTATCCTTTAAATTGGTACAGTCGTGCTGTATTTTAGCTAACCTAACATCGAAATAAATTTTGCTGAAAATAAGGGTAAACGTCAGCAACAACACCAAGCCTAAGCCAATGTAAATTCTCTTAGAATACCTATTGAAGAAGCAATACAATTTTTCATAAAATCCGCTCTCGGAAAAAGACTGATCTATTTTATTGTTTACTTTCACCATACAATGGTGAAACTTTGCGCTTCACAGCGTAAATCACAATACAAATGTCATATGCCAAGGTGTTTTTGCAGTCAATTGAATGGTGTGGAATGTGTTACACTGAGTGATGGCGAAAGTCACCATTTAGTATCGGTTCTGCGTGCAAGTAAAGGAACGGAAGTGGAATTGATCGACGGCCGTGGAACCATTGCCAAGGGATATATCGAAAATCCCGATAAAAGCGCGGCACAAATCACCATAGCCGCCTCACATATGGAAACACAAAAGTTTCATTTGACCCTAATTCAGGCAACGTTGGCAAACAGTAATATGGATTTCGTCATAAGAGAAGCCTGTGCCATTGGAGTGTCAAATATATGCCTCGTGCAGGCGGAAAGATCGGAGTCTAAAATAGGCGACAGGCTCGAGACTAAGTTTCTACATTGGAACAAATTGCTAATCGAAGCATGTAAGCAATCCGGCAATCCATTTCTCCCGCAATTATCATTCGCAGAAAATATTGGGAAGTTGGAAATCAGTGAGAGCGTCAGTAAATTTTTCGGCCACATTGGCGCAGAGAGACACCTCATTCGGGAACTGAATTTGATTGGTGAACCATGTGACATTGCGATTGCAATTGGTCCCGAAGGGGATTTTTCAAAGAAAGAAAAGGATTTTCTCTTTGATAAAAACTTCATCGGATGTAGGCTATCTAACACCGTTCTTCGCTCCGAAACGGCTGCAATCTACGCGCTAAGTGTATCGGATAATTACGTAAATTCCCTATGCTAATCGACCGGCATGAACGCGATGAATTTGCTAAAAATTTAGCTCAAAATTTTTCTGTGATTGCCTCTCCGGGAACGGGAAAAACAACAGCCATTGCCGAACGCATTTCGAACCTGATACACTCGGGCATGCCAATAAAAAATTTTGCCGCTGTTACATACACGAACAAAGCGGCAAAGGAAATAAAGGAAAGGGTTTATTCGAAAATTTTGTACAAAGGAGCAACCTCTGGAGCACTATTCAGCCGTCTAGACGAAATGTTTTTCGGTACGATTCACGGATTGTGCGCGCAATTCTTACGTGAGCACCATGGGAAAGTCGGGTTAAGTGAGGATTTCGAAATCACCGATGATGATCGAGAACTTTGGCTTGAATTCTCCGCTTGCATAAATTCAATCATTGACAAAGTCGTCCCACCCGAATTGCGCCGTTACCTAACGAGTCATTTCAAGTTGGGCAATATCCTGGCAAAAGCACGCAAAATTATAACACCGGTTATCGGTAAAGCAAAATTTAATCCAATTCCTGCAGAAAATATGGTCGAATTGCTTAATTTCAAATCGATTCCTGCCGGGAAAGAAGAATTTCAAAGTTTCCAGGAAGATATCCGGATTTGGCTGCGTTTGCGAGGTACATGCCCGTTTCCTACGGTACCGCCAATCCGTGGAAAGAACAAGCAATTTCAAGAAAAAATACGCGAATACCTGCGATGGAAGTCGGATGCGGAAAGCTACTTCTCGAACAAAATTTCCGAAGAATATGTAGCGTTTAAGATTTTTCACAATGTTTTAAGCTACGGTGATTTGATGGCACTTGCGCTGAAAATCCTGATCGATGGGGAATATGTGAAAAAACATGTGCAAAATTACAGCATAATCTTGGATGAAGCGCAGGACACAGACGAAATACAGTTTAAAATTTTGCTAAATTTGGTGTCACCAAATCTTTACGAAAAAATTTTTGATGAAAGCGAATGTGGCGCGGCACAAACGGGAGCATTTTCGATGGTTGGCGATCCAAAACAGGCTATATATTCGGACAGAGCAAACGTAAAATTTTACCTTTCTGTGCACGATAAACTTGCCGAAAAACATTTTTTAAAACATTTGAGCTTCAGCGTCACAATGCGATGCTCAAATAAAATTGTTGAATTCGTGAACAATTCCTTTGGGAACGTATTCGCGGGAAGCAATGTAAATTTTATTCCAATGCATGCTAAACGGGAGGCAAAGCAAGGTTGCGTAGAAATTTTAAATGGCGAGTCGATGGAAACATTGATTAAAATTTTTTCCAATAAAACGTGCAATGACTTGGGAGTTAAAAATTTCAGCGAAGTTTGTATTCTAGCTCCGCGAAAATCATGGCTGAGTGAAATATCAAAATCATTTGTAGGCGACAGAGCACTGCCCAAAATGCAATTGGGATTTAGTGAATCGCTGGAAAATACCCCCTCCCTTCCAAAGTGGGTCGCTTCCGCATTGCATTTTATGAATAATATTTGTGATCACCGCGAATTCGCTGGGATATTACGTGAAATTTTCGGAATAAGCACCCGAGAAATTATGCGATTTTTTAACCGCGGCAGCAGTGCTTTATGCGAACTGGTGCACGCTGACTTTCTTGCGCTAAAACACGAGCAATTTCGCATGCACCTATCCAATTTTGTGCGCAAAATAATGGATAAATTTCATTTGATCCCGAGGATTCGACTTCTAAATATTTTTTCCGAGGATGAAATAAACACGCACTATGAGTCGATCATGGACATCACCTATCGAACGGACTTGAGTTGTGACGATTTGGAGAGCAAAATTATAGAATTGTATAAAAATCCGCAAATAATTCCCATTCCAAATGAAGATTCTGTCCAACTTTTTTCATTCCATAAAAGTAAGGGGCTAGAATGGTCGGTGGTAATTTTGCCGTTCATGCACAGGGAGCGGAAATTGATGGGTCAAAAACTGACAACGGACGCCTTCGATAACGAGCGACGCATGCTCTTCGTTGCGTTCACAAGAGCTAAGGAAAAATTAATTATGATAGATGATTCTGCCCACTACACATCTCTCCGCAGAATCAACATAATTTCGTCCGCTTCGCTGATAGCAAATTGAAAATTTTACCTGAAAACAAGACGATGAACATCATTCAAAACGGATTTGTAATCATCGGTTTTGATCAAAAACGACAGACCATCTT
>JAITBR010000038.1 GCA_031283485.1 Puniceicoccales bacterium
ATCCCCCATGTACAAATATGAGGCATCGGTCCCAATTTTGAACGGCTTTTCCTTCAATCCAAAAAACTCCAAGTACATAACCCTGCAGTCAGGTTGATGAAAAAACGCACGAAATCAATTCCATTATCCAGGCCTGACTTTACTCAATTTCCAAATATTCTTGGCATAATCCTCAATGGCTCGATCACTTGAAAATTTGCCAATTCTGGCAACATTTAAAATCGCCTTTTTCGTCCACTCCGATTTATTTCTGAATGTATCATTTACCATCGACTGTGTCCGAACATAGTCGTCAAAATCTTCCAAAACGAAAAATGGGTCGCCTCCATCCAGCAGGCTGTTTCTAACGTCGCATAGCGGATTATCTCCGTCACTTTGTCTGAAATAATCTGACCCGATCCAATCCAAAATTTCACGCAATTCGTTGTTGGCATAGTAGTGCGCATATGGATTGTAATTCCTAATTGCACGCAACTCCGCCTCCGTTCGGCCGAATATGAAAATATTTTCTTCCCCAACTTCCTCTCGAATTTCAACATTTGCCCCATCAAGCGTGCCAATTGTGCAGGCACCATTTAGTGCAAATTTCATGTTTCCCGTACCAGAAGCTTCCTTACCAGCCGTAGAAATTTGCTCGGATAGGTCTGCAGCCGGAATTATCTCCGAAGCTAAACTGACGCTATAGTTCGGTAAAAATACGACTCTAATCAGGTCTCTGGCAGCGTTAGAATTATTGATTTCTCTGGCAATTATGCCTATTGAATGGATAATTCGTTTTGCTAAAAAATATCCCGGAGCAGCTTTAGCCGCAAAAATAAACGTGCGAGGAACAATCGTTGAGTCCACCGGGTTGTCCAAAATTTTTCGATACAGATACAAAATGTGCAGCAAATTCAGATGTTGGCGCTTGTATTCGTGAAGACGTTTGGCTTGAACATCAAATAGTGAATGCGGATTAACTTGCACACCGCTGAGAAAGAAAATCTTGCGAGCGAGCTTGACTTTATTTTCAAGTTTTATGCTTTGAAACTTTTTCTGAAAAATCAAACATTCTGCAACTGCTTCCAATTCACGCAGCTTTGAAAGATCCTTGGTCCACTCCGCTCCTATTGTACGATCTACCAATTTTGCCAAACCAGAGTTGCATGAACGTAGCCACTGACGTGGGGTAATCCCATTTGTCACATTTTTAAATTTTACGGGATAAAGTTCGTTGAACAATGGGAAAAGAGAATTTTTCAACAATTCCGAATGCATCTTCGCAACGCCATTGACTGAGTGGCTGCCTATGATGGCGAGGTAGGACATCCTTATTTTTCCATCGTGTATAATAGACAACGCATCTTTTTTTCCGCTATCATTGGGCCATTTTTTTTCGACTTCATTTTCCAAAAAGCGCCTGTTGATTTCACAAATGAGCTGATAATGGCGTGGAAGCATTTTCGCAAATAAATCCACGGGCCACTCTTCCAAAGCTTCCGGGAGCAATGTGTGATTTGTATATCCAAATACACTCTGACAAATTGTCCAAGATTTTTCCCAAGGAAAACCATATTCATCCAAAAACAGGCGCATCAATTCAACGATAGCAATTGTTGGGTGCGTGTCATTTAGCTGTATTGCAATTTTTTCTGAAAATTTATCAAGAGACGGATTTTTTTTAGTGTATCTGCGGAGAATATCCTTTATTGAGCAACTCACAAAGAAGTACTGCTGCGTAAGTCTCAACTCTTTCCCTTTAACGGTCGAATCATCCGGATAAAGTATTTTGGAAATTGATTCCGATTCGGATTGCTTTCGGACAGCATCGAGATACTCACCGCGGTTAAATACATCCAATTCAAATTCCGAGGCTGCACGCGCTTCCCATAGACGCATGAAATTCACGGTATGTGCCCCATACCCCACAACGGGAATGTCCCAGGGAACACCCTGAACAATTTTTCCGCCCACCCAACGCGGGTGCCAATGGCCACATTCATCGTAAGAGTTTTCAACGTAGCCATACAATTGTACATTTTGAATATTTTCCGGGCGACAAATTTGCCAAGGATTTCCAAAAATTACCCAATTATCGGGGCGTTCGACTTGCTTGCCGTCGATAATTTCTTGGCGAAAAAGTCCGAATTCATAGTGAATTCCATAGGCAACCGTAGGGTAATTAAGCGTAGCCAAAGAATCTTGAAAACAAGAAGCTAGGCGACCCAGGCCACCGTTACCCAAACCCATGTCCGGTTCAATGGCGGCAATGGTATCAAAATCTTGACCCAACGCCTTCAGTGCAAGCTCCACATCGCCAATGACACCGAGAGCCTGAGCAGTATTGCGCATCGTAGCTCCCGGTAAATATTCAAGTGACATATAATACATGCGTCGAACATCGTTTTCGTGGTGTACCTTTTGCGTTTGAATGAGTCTTTCCAAAACGCGGTCACGCAGTGCCAGCGCGGTCGCGATCCACCAGTCGTGCACCATTGCCGACCCTTGATCCCGGGCAAGCGAACACTGCAAATGCCGGATGATCGCAGCTTTTATGTCACTAACTAATGTTTGCACTCCACCATGTCCTTCGGGATTGCCACAGCCACATTCACAATTATTTTCAAACATATTCACACCCTTTACAATAACCTCTTCCAGTATTTTACTGTAATCTATCAAGTTTGAAACCCTAAAATTCATACAAAATTACATCAGTCAAATCATTGACCTTTCGGCCGATTTTCTTTGGTTGATTTACATGTTATCTTACATCGAAGGAAACTTCGTTGAAAGCGGTTTGCTGTATGTTATCGTAGATGTTGGAGGACTTGGTTATCACATCAATACGCCGCTAATCACGATGGAAGGGCTCCCCGAAATTGGGAATGTTATTAGGTTGTATCTAAGCGAAGTGATACGCGAAGACCAGCACGACTTATATGGGTTTCTGTCGAAAAATGAACGAAATTTTTTCGAATTGTTGATCGGTAAAGTCAGTGGCATTGGGCCAAAAATTGCATTGAATATCATGAGTAGACTATCTGTAGATACGCTCAAAAATGCCATATTTTCCCGCGATGCAGATCTGTTGAAAAAATGCCATGGAATTGGAAAAAAAACTGCCGAGCGAATTATCATCGAACTCGGTGATAAAATTGATAAAGTCCCTTCCGTTGCACAGATTTATGGTGCAGCTCCGTGCGATACGATACAAGATGCCATACGCGCGTTGGTTTCCCTCGGCTATAAACCGCCCGAAGCTGATAAATGTGTGAGAAATGCTCTGGCAAAAGTCGGCAAATCCGCGTCGTCAGAAGAATTGATAAGGCACGCGTTGAAGCCATGAATGGGCAGGTTTACATCCGGCATCCTAAATATCCGGATAAGTCCATCGAATTGCCGGTCATTCACAGCGATGAACATTGCATAGCCGTTGTGAAACCGGCAAATTTTTCATGTAAAATGGGAAATTTTTCGATTCTAAGT
>JAITBR010000039.1 GCA_031283485.1 Puniceicoccales bacterium
TTCAATGGGAGGGTTTTGATTCGCGAGAATTATGTTACAGGTGGGCATAGTTGGATTGCCAAACGTTGGCAAAAGTACGCTGTTTAATGCCTTGACGCGTTCACACAAGGCGGATGCGCAAAATTATCCGTTTTGCACCATAGAGCCGAATGTTGGTGTTATCGAAGTTCCGGATGACCGCTTGGGGAAATTGGCGGCGCTATCCCACAGTGTGAAGGTCACTCCAGCTACCATTGAAGTTGTAGACATTGCTGGGTTAGTTGCTGGTGCGAGTAAGGGTGAAGGCTTAGGTAACAAATTTCTGTCGAACATCAGGGAAGTGGACGCAATAATACATGTGGTGCGCTGCTTTGAAAATGATGAAATTGTCCACAATGCCGGTTTAATCAATCCGATTCGCGACGTGGAAATAATCAACACTGAACTAATTTTGGCGGACTTGGAATCTGTTGCATCGCAACTAGATAAAAATGTGCGCAAGGCCAAAGGAGGCGATAAAGATGCCGGAGAAAATGCTGAATTACTCGAACTTTTACGAAAACATTTGGATGTCGGAAATTCAGCAAATACCCTGAATTGTGGCAAGGAACAGTGGAAGAAAATTAAACTTTTTAACCTCTTGAGCTTTAAACCTGTGCTCTACGCCTGCAACATTGGCGAAGGAAATATTGTGAATCATTCGCAAAATAAGCATGTTTCAAATGTTACCGAATACGTCCGCACACAGGGCAATGCGAAAGTGTGCGTTATTTGTGCTCAAATGGAAGCTGATATGTCTGAACTTAGTACCAGCGAAGCCGCGGAATTTTTGCGAGATTTGGGTGTAGAAAGCGGTGGAGTTTCACAATTGATTAGGGAGGCATATGCCTTACTTGGATTGTCTTCATATTTTACAACGGGAGAGTCAGAGACTCGCGCTTGGACATTTAAAAATGGGATGAAGGCGCCACAATGTGCTGGCATAATTCATGGAGATTTTGAAAGAGGGTTTATTAAAGCTGAAGTTGTGAGCTACGATGACATAATAAAATTCTCCGGATGGTGTGGTGCACGTGAGGCTGGCAAAGCCAGATTGGAGGGGAAAAATTACGAATTCATCGGCGGTGATGTTGCAATTTTTCGCTTCAGCGACTAACTTTATTGACACTTGACGGAAATTTTTCGAAACTTCGCCCCTGCTATCGAATTTGAATGAAAGGTGTTTATTGGTTGAGTGGCACTTATTTCATCTCAGCTTAGTGTTCGCTGTTGTCTGCAGCGGACGCAACTTCACAGTAAAATTGGAACGTTTTTATGGAAAAATCTTTGGTTATACTTAAGCCGGATTGCATAGAAAAATGCATCGTGGGAAAGGTAATTACGCGCCTTGAACGAGCGGGATTGAAAATAGCAGAATGTAAGGTTAGTCACCTGAACGAATCCATGCTAAAGGAACACTATGCTCACATTGCCCATCTGCCGTTTTTTCCAGAAATCATTGATTTCATGAGTTCCCGTCCAGTTATTGCCATGGTTATTGAGGGTAACAATGCAGTGGCAAGGGTAAGAAACCTCCTCGGGCCGACTGACTCCCAGCAAGCTTTATCGGGCACAATTCGCGGTGATTTTGGCAACGATAAGATGCGCAATATTGCCCATGCTTCAGATTCCAAGGAAACTGCCGAAGCGGAGATTAGGCGCTTTTTTGGCAATTAGCCGTGGTAAAAAATATCTAGATAGGAAAACTTCCCTTCCTAAAATTTTCTTGTAAAGGGAGTATACTTGGTCTTTTTGTAACACTGCGGTACTAAGTGGGTATGCCTACCTTGTGCAAAAGCTTGCTGTGTAAATTTTTTACAAAAAGCAAAAATTTTTCTTGCAAATTTAAGAAAAGCCCCCTCTCGGGGCCATGGGAAACAAGTTATTAGTACAACATCAACGAACGGTGGATCTTTTAGTTCACGTAAACAATGCCAATTCAAACTTTGGCGGTATTTCTCCACAAAGTTCAAAGGAACAACCTTTTCATATGAAAGTTGTTTCGCCAGGGCAAGGCGTTTCACGCCCAAAAAGAATGAGCGAATATGATGCAACTACTTGGGGGAGCTTATCCGATGAGCAGAGAATAGATTCATTCGAGATGTCACTAGAGGCAAACAGGGACATTGCTCTGGCAAATCCAGATTTTCAATCGAGAGGTGACATTCTCAGGGAGGGAACATTCTGTGAAATAGCAAATAACCCGCAGTCGCAATCCATGCTCAAATGTTTGCTGCAATCCACCTTTAACTTGCCTCAAGGTAAAGGCCATAAATATTTTCTAATGGCTTTGAATCTTTCTTTGATGAACTTGGAACGTTTGGAAGAAATGACTCGCCCTGACTCAGATTTGTTTAATTTGTCTATATTGAAGTTACGTCAAGAATGTGCGAATGCTGTTGCAAAATTTTGTTCAAATAACGGTAAAATCGATAGTGAACGAGTTCGGATGTTAAGAGATTTTTTTAAAAAAGAAAAAGATGTCC
>JAITBR010000024.1 GCA_031283485.1 Puniceicoccales bacterium
GCAAAAATTGCACACATATTGCCCAAACTTTCGACTGATTCTTCGGAGGCTAGTGTGCGCATGGAAGCAATCATTTCCCCCTGGGCATTGGGATCAAATATCGCTTCTTTTGGAGCACCCCATTCCTCTGCAATCATTAGCTGTATCTGGTCCACAAATTTACGTGTATCCCCATGGTGTTGAGGATCCGCAGCCTCTCGAGCTTCTAAAGCAACATCGCTCACTATAGCGTGAAGTTCGTCGTTGCCAAACAAAGCAAAAACAGAGGTGGGGTTAAGCTTTACCAAATCGTCACAAAGATTATGAAACGCACGCGTAAATTTTGCCATACCTGCGGCAACTACTGGAACATACGCATTTCTTGCGATACTCGTCCCTCTAGTGGTGTCCTGTAAATAACTTAATTTTGAAAGAATATTATTTATATCCATGACTCCGTTAGGAAAGAAATATTCTTTTATTGTCAATTTAAAAAAAATTGTTTTATTTTTGAGACCGTAAAAAGTTTAGGAAACTGAATTTCAACAGCTCGCGACGCACACTTCATGGTAAATTTCATGAAATGCGTGCGCGAGGTGATTGCTAGACCTGAAATTTAACGCCAGTGCTCGATCGATACCAACTTTAGCTATTGCCCTGTTATTGCATGGTTGGATAGCACACTTCGTTATCCAAACAATCGAGAATTTGTTACAATTTGTTTCCGCATTTCATCTTTCAGGCATGAATGCCATCGCAGTGAGAGGTGGTAGATACAGATTTAATGAATGTTCTCTGCCGTGCATGCCAAAGTCATCGGCATTGATGCTTCCCAAATTTCCACGATTCTGACCAGAATAGTACACTGAATCGGTGTTAAAAATTTCTTTCCAATATCCCCCAAGCGGTACCCCTATGCGGTAATTTACACGTTCGACGGGTGTCAAATTACAAACAACGGCGCACTTTTCGCTCTCACTTTGCCCCAAACGAATGAATGATATTACGGAATTTTCGTAATCATCGCAACAAATCCATTCAAAACCGTGGCATGTGGAATCCGTTCTATGTAGAAAAACATGCGCACGATATAGATCATTCAAATCGCTTACTAATTTTTGTAAGCCAATGTGTTCACGGTACTGCAACAGATGCCAATCGAGGCTTTGCTGATAATTCCATTCGAATGTTTGTCCGAATTCTTGCCCCATAAACAGTGTTTTCTTTCCCGGCCAAAACCACATGTATGCGTACAAACATCGCAAGTGTTGCATTTTTTCCGCTGGAAAAGTACCCGGCATTTTATATATCAGAGAACGTTTTCCATGTACGACTTCGTCGTGAGATAGCGCACATATGAAATGTTCGGAATGTTGATATAACATACCGAATGTCAATTGATTGTGGTGATATTTCCTAAAAATTGGATCCTTCGAAAAATAAGAAAGTACGTCGTGCATCCAACCCATATTCCATTTAAAATCAAATCCAATGCCATGGCATTTAGTTTCCTGCGTTATCCCATTGAAGGCCGTAGATTCTTCCGCTATGGTTATGAACCCCGGAAACATTTCATGCAAAATATCATTAAGCTCACGCAAAAATTCAATGGCCTCAACGTTTTCTTTTCCGCCATACTTGTTCGGCAGCCATTTGCCATCTTTTCGGGAATAGTCTAAATAGAGCATCGATGACACAGCATCAACCCGTATTCCGTCGACATGAAACCGCTCAGCCCAACTGATTGCATTTGATAGCAGAAAATTACGCACTTCGTGGCGTCCATAGTTAAAAATCAACGTTCCCCAATCACTGTGACACCCAATTCTTGGATCATCGTGCTCGTAAAGTTTCGTGCCATCGAAATCTTCAAGGGAAAAGCTATCCCGTGGAAAATGCGCCGGAACCCAGTCGATTATCACGCCGATATTATTTACATGCAGCGTATCGACCAAATGCATGAAATCGTGGGGAGTTCCATAGCGGTGTGTTGGGGCAAAAAAACCTGTAACCTGGTATCCCCATGAGCCCAGGAACGGATGTTCCGTTGGTGGCATTAACTCAACGTGAGTAAATCCCATTTCCCCAAGGTACCTCGCGAGTTCATTGGATAATTCTAAATACGTCAGAGGCCGATTTTGATCTTCAATAACGTGTCGCCACGAATCCATGTGTAATTCGTAGATCGAAATCATTGATTCCTGGCAATTTGCCGCTGCCCTATTCATTAACCATTTTCCATCATTCCATTCATATCCGGATGTATCGAAAATTTTTGACGAATTATTTGGTGCACTTTCAAAATGTGAAGCATATGGATCAGATTTCAGCGTGATATCGCCACGGGCATTCAAAATCTGAAATTTATAGCTGTCAAAATTTTTCAAACCCGGAATAAACAGCTCCCAAATACCTGAACTTCCGAGCAGCCGCATCTGATGATACCGACCATCCCAAGAATTAAAATCTCCTACCACGGACACTGCACGCGCATTCGGTGCCCACACACCAAATGAAAATCCAACTATGCCGTCAATTTCGCGAAAATTGGAACCAAGTTGTTTGTATATGTGCCGATGTTTCCCTTGAGCGAATAGATGGCAATCATAATCTCCAATTGTCGGCAAGAATGCGTAGGGATCAGTGAATTTTTCAAATTTTCCAGCATAGGATTCCTTCAATAACCTATATTTAAATATTTCTGTCCTGATTCGCACAAGTCCTTCAAAAAATCCACTAGGGTCTATTTGCTCGAGATGAAACTCGGCATTTGCTGCGTCGTCAATCAGAATGCAACGCTTCGCATCCTGCAAAAATGCACGAACAACAATCCCACAACATTTTCCACCTTTAACGTAACGGTGCATGCCAAGGAAGCCGTGTGGATTTGCATTTCGCACCTCCAACAAACTCTTCAACTCATCACGTGATATTACCACCATCTCAACCCACTGGAGATTATCCGCCTAGTCGAAGAAATCTTCATCCAATTGGAGACTTTCGCTTTCGTCATCTCCATGGATAAGTGTTGGAATCTTACACTCCTCAAATCCCGGAGCACTTATGAACAGCAGTCCAGCTCCAGGCTCTCCACCGGTAATTACTACATTTACTGACCTTTCTCCGCCTCGAATGGTAACATCGTGCATAATAATGCTTTCGGGAATATCCGTCGTAATATCCAGTGGCAATCCAAATGTGAAAGCATCAATTCCAATCGAAATGGTCATGACTTGCTTATCTCCAGTTTTCAGCAAAATCGATTCCGGATCAACGTCAATTTTGAGAGCATCGACGAAAAAATTTCCGAGGCCAATGTCCCCATTCTCACTCTTCAGGATGGCTCTGTAATTCCCACCTTCTACAAATGGAACAGTAAAAGTTAATACATTGGGCGAAACAAACTCTGTGTCACACAAAACACCGCCAATCTCAACAGTATCGCCATCCACAAATCCGCGCCCAAGGAGTGAAATCCGGGAGTATGGGTGACCCCTATTACACTCAACCCCGACAGCGTATCTATTTATGACACCGAGTTCATAAATCTTAGATGTGTACGTTTTTTTAGTCCCACAAAGAACATACTCTACGTCAAAATAATAGGCCACCTTGTGCTTTAAATCACCGGTTTTATAGTCAAAATTAAATAAAGTTCCATTTTTTTTCACCATGCTATGACTTTTCCCGTCGATCACAACGTAAGCCCTGTAGCTGTCATCGGCAATCTTGGCTTTAGTATTGCGTACTTTCATTGATATTGCATAGGTATTCGATGGGTTTTGCGGAACCATTTTGGGAGTTTTATTTTCCACCATCGAATGGCACCCGGATAAAGCAACGCCCAGCATACATAAAATAAACGGGAACCAATTCTTAAACTTCATAAAACAAGGCAAATGCTAGGGTTTTTATTCCGAAAATGCAAGGAAAAGATTCAGGCGAAAAAAAGTTTTTGGGTATCTATGTTCATGTGCCATTCTGTGCACAGGGGTGTTCATTTTGCGGATTTTTTCAGCAACCCCCTCGGAGACAAGATTTGGATATGTACGTTGAAACTTTAATTTTGGATATGCAGTTGCAAGAAGTTGGCTGCCGAGCCGATAGCATATACTTTGGAGGTGGAACACCGAGTCTAATGGCGGAAGAACATATATTTAAAGTTGGTGAACATTTATCCATCAATTCGCCACTGCAAGAGTGGTCCATAGAATGTTCGCCAGTAAGTGTTACAGCGGAAAAAATGGAAGCATTTCGCCGCATCGGCGTGACGCGCGTGACACTCGGTGTGCAGAGTTTTGATAAAGAAATTCTGAAAATTATTGGACGTCAGCAAATGCTACATCAAGTTTTTAAAGCCTACGATATTATACGGGACTGCGGTTTCAAGAATGTTGGCATCGACTTAATTTTTGCCATTCCTGGGCAAAGTTTTAAGTCTTGGGAAACCGACCTAAAAACTGCCATCTCCCTTTCACCGGAGCACATTTCGACCTATAACCTAACCTTTGAGGAAAATTCCGAGCTAAATAAGCGATTAAGGGAAAAACAAATTTCTGCGCTTTGCGCCACTATCGAAGTGGAGTTTTTTATGCGAACCGGAGATATTTTAGCGCAAAACGGATACAATCGCTACGAAGTTTCAAATTTCAGTAAACCAGGCTTTGAAAGTGTGCACAATATTCACACTTGGGAAATGCACGATTGGATCGGCTACGGCCCAAGTGCGAGCTCCCAATTCGGCGGTAAAAGGTTTACCAACGTTCCATCGCTAAAACTTTGGCGAGAAGGCATTCTCAATGGCAGGCACAACCGCTGCGACTTTCAGCAGCTCGATGAGGAAATATTAATTCAAGATTCTTTGATCTTTGGGCTGAGAATGACCTGCGGCGTTAATCTTCAAAGATTGGAGAAAAACTTTAAAAATTTCGATAGAATGAGATACGATAATATTTTTAATTTTCTCGTTAACAGCAAGTTGGCAACCTTCACCGAAAATACCCTACGCCTCACAACAAATGGGCTACTTGTTGCTGACGCCATTGCCGTGGAAATTTTGGCCGCATAAAAATGTTTTTGCTCCAACAGTAAACCCAGATTACTTCATTCTACTTATCCACTCGGAAACTGCCATTGACGTCAAAACTATCAAACATGTTACTCAAGCTCACGAGTTCATTACTTTTGGCCTTATCAAATGCCCTGATTTCAGCTTCAAAAGCGGATTCATCGTAATTGGTGGCTCTGATGGAGAGGCCGATACGTTTCTCATCTTTATCAACTTTTATCACACGTGCAGTAACCTCATCACCGACCTTTAAAATTTCTCTGACCTTTTCCACTCGTGATTCGCTAATTTGGCTGATATGAATAAGTCCCTCGATGTCGTCTTCAAGCCTTACAAACGCACCATAAGCGGTAATTTTCGTCACTTTCCCGGTTATAATGGTTCCGATTTTGTATTTTTTATTAA
>JAITBR010000064.1 GCA_031283485.1 Puniceicoccales bacterium
TCACAAAGCTGCAAGCAATATCCGAGCATATTAAACCACATTGAAAACATATCCACTGGCATGAAGAACAAAATGGTTATCCACAGCTGCACTGAACGCATTTATTCAACCGGTGCCCAAACGTTGGGATACACACCTTGCTATTTTGTGCCAAGGAAAACGAAATAAAACAATTTCACGCGAATTTTGTTATCAGGCAAATAAACGAAACTGAAAAAGTGATCACAATCCACACGCGGATTAAAGGCGCGATCTGCATCGCTTTGCCTGGCGCAAAATTCATAGACAACGATGAAAAGGCGAACAAAATTCGCAAAAATATAAAAGACAGAGTTTTGCCATTTATTATTGGCAAGGACTGGGTCAGAACAATCCGGATCCACTTGCAATAATATTGCTCTATACCCACACAAATTCTCTTCTCATGGCATATTGGCCATTGTGCAGTTATGTTTCAACATATCTATGCCAGTTTGTTTTCTAAAATTTCATGAATGCATCAAAGTTTCTTGGTTAATATTTCTCAATTTTTCTACCGACAATGTACAATGAGCTAGTTCTCTTCCTATGGCATGTTTGGAAACGGCAACTTTCCTTTGAGAGATTTCAAAGTCTTGCGCTCACTTTTAAATGCATCAATGTATATCCTAACAACGTTCTTTCGCATCTCATCCATTTGCTCTTCGTATCTTTTTTCGCCAGGAATCTCTGGCCGGATTCTTGACTGATCTTGCATTCTAGCTTGATGAGCGTTTCCTCCTTCGCAACCACTTACCGAGCAACTATCTCATAACATTTAGGCGCAAACCAGCACTAACATTGACCAAAAAATATTTCGACGGAAACTTTTTAAACCAAGGCTACTTTCACTATTCTTTGGAAAAAACGATACCTTCTTAACACTAATTTACTAGCGCCGAAAATGCTGCGCAAAATAAAATTAGTCAAGAAATTATGTAAAATTTTTGAAAAAAATTGTAAGCTCCTCGCCGATTGGCAAGGGTAAATAAAGAAGTGCCTCGCCACATATATCTTTGGTTCAGTTGGGTTAATTTTCATAACTTCGCTTTCATGGCTTTGTTGATTTTCAAAGTGTGTACTTGTCGCAATGCTCGTTCCAACATCGCAAAAAAGTTTATGGAAGACATCAAGAACAACGGAAGTGTGCATATAGGCAATGTAAGACTGAAGAACGCTCACACTTCTCAGAATGTACCCTGGCGTCTCGGGTTAATGCTCTGTTTTGGCCGGTACTATGGGCTAATAAGGTTCTGTTGCAAAGGTGGTGGGCTCTGTTTCGATAGTCTCTACAAAGATCTTGCAGTTTTTGTGAGCTTGAGTTTATGTCATGAAATTGTTTTCTTGTTTAAAATATGATTTCTTTCATTCAGCGAGTTTTACAGAAGCATAATCGATGGATTTTGGGCACATTGCTTGGCGTAATTATTGTGGCTTTCGTGTTCACTGTAGGGGCAGCGCCTGGAATAGTTGGCAAGAGGCGCGCGGCGATGTTTTATGGCAAAAATTTGTTATCCCGTAGGGAGATGCAACCGGCCATTAATGCCGCTCTAATTTCGGCAAGTGCCGCCAAGCTTCCGCTACACTCCAAACAGCAGCTTGATTATTTAGTTCTATTTCGATGTGCTTTGCTGGCCCAAGCGGATAAGTTGCAAATTAAGCCTGCTGACGATAAGACATTGGCCAAGTTTGTAAAAACTTTGCCTGAGTTTTGTGATGAGAAAAATGAATTTTCGGAGAAAAAATACAATGCATTTGTGGCCGAGTGTGAGCGAAGTGGATTTAGCAAATCAGAAATAAAGATGGCATTATTTGAGGATCAGCGAATTGATATCCTAAAAAAGGCGATCGTTGGAAGCGGAATTCTATTCGAGTACCAGCTGCGAAAAGCTCTTTCGTTCTCCTATTCCGACTATGATCTGGCTATCGCCGATATGGATTATGATTCATTTGCACCGGAAATAAATGTTACCGATGGTGACATGCAGGAATTTTATGAAGCGCACCGTCAAAGGTACACTCTTCCTGAAATGGTAGCTGTTTCCATTGTGCGCTTTGAAGCCGATAAATTTGAAAAAGATTTACAAATGCCCGAAGAGTCTGCCTTGCGCAAATATTTCGATACGGAAAGGAAAGCATTTGCCGCATACTCTGATTTTGAGTCGGCTAGGAGCGAGATTATTGCTCATTACCTAAGGTCAAAATCTCAGAAATTGGCTGGCCAAAGTGCAGACGAATTTGTCGGTAAATTATACGGTAGCGATGTCAAACTGAATTCCGAAGAATGGCAAGACTTATTATTCAAATTTGAAGTAAAAAAAGAAAAAGTTGCAGCCTATTCTAAATTTAAGCTACCAACCGTTGAGGGTGTTCCCGAAGTGGCACTGATTAGCGTTTGTGATATGGACCCCTCCCGATACTATTCGGACCCGTTTGTAACCGATTTTGGGGCGGCAGTTTTGATCGTTGAAGGTCGCAGGGGAACTCGCAATCTGCCATTTGGCGAAGTAAAAGAAGACGTAAAAAAAGATGTTTACAGAGAGAAAAAAGCAAATTTGTTTGGGTCTTTTACGGAGCGTGTAAAAAATTCCGTTGCTGGAACAACGCAATCTGGTGTGACCAACAATTTTGCTAAATTTAAGCTGTTGCCGCAATTTTTTCATGGAGTCTCATTCGGTAAGGATGCGGATAAATTTGATGGCAACTACTGGAAGGCTTTGGGTTTCATGGCAGATGGTGAACACGTTTGTTCTGCTCAAACTAAAAATGGCGTTGCTATTATCGTTGTCCTGGACCGTAAAACGCCACCGTATGCCGATATGAAAACACAAGATAATGGTAAAATTGAAGCCAAACTCAGGGCCTTTGATCGAGATTTTTGCTTCTCAGAATACTCCGGTTGGTTGGTTAATCGTGAATTAAGCGAGATAAAATAGTTGACAAATTTGTCAAAATTTGAAGCATATTGCCATGTTAGAATGTGGCGTTTATACGGCCGTGGTGACCCCTTTTGAGGGGGAGAAATTATCGTGTGATTGCCTAAAGGGACTCATCGATTTTCAAGCTGAAGCCGGCGTGAGGGGGGTTGTTGTTTGCGGAACAACCGGAGAGGCTCCAACGCTTTCTCACGGTGAATATGAAAGTGTTTTGGAACGGGCAGTCGAATGTGCCGCTGGAAGAATTAAAGTATTCGCCGGCATCGGATCCTTCGATACGAAACAAGCGGTTAGCAAGACGAAGCTTGCCCACGAATTAGGTTTGGACGGCATGTTGGCGGTTACTCCCTACTATAATAAGCCAACGCAGGGTGGTTTGATTGAATATTTCCGTCGCATCGCCGATTCCACTGACAAGCCTGTTATGCTTTATTCTGTGCCATCGAGATGTGCAGTTGAGATAGCGGTTGATACGGTGAAAACCCTGGCCAGAGAGTGTAAAAATATTTGCGCAATCAAGGAGGCGACCGATAGTTGTGCACGCGTTGATGCCATTCGCGAAGCGACCTCCGACGATTTTATGATTTTCAGCGGGAATGATTCGATGACAATTCCATTCATGTCTCTCGGTGCCGGTGGTGTTATAAGTGTAGCTTCAAATCTCATTCCTCGCGAAATGATTGCCATTGTTAAATGTGCCTGCGATGGTGATTATGCTTCCGCTCTTGCGAAGTATCGGAAAATTTATCCTATAGTGAACAAACTCTTCATTGAGACCAACCCGTTGCCAATAAAATATTTATTACGAAAGAAAGGCCTCATAAGGTCGAGCGAATGCAGGTCCCCGCTCGGCAAATTGTCCGAGAAGAGTATGGCTGAATTGGATAAATTCCTATGATTTTCGTTGAATTTATCTGTCGGGAGTTCTTGCTGGCCTGTTGATGACAGATTTTACATTATCGAGAACACCGTTTATAAAGCGACTGGATTCACCCGTTGAAAGCTCTTTCCCGAGTTCAATGGCTTCGTTAACCGAAACGATGGGAGGGATGTCTCTTCTGAAAAGCATTTCGTATATTGCCAGCCTTAATATGGCCAAATCGACTTTGGCTATCCTTTGAATTGACCAATTTTTTGTATTTTTTTCAATTAATTCATCAATGACATCTAGATTTTCTACCGTTCCGACGACCAACTCCCGGGCAAATTTATAAAATTCGCCAGTTTCTTGCCCGTAATTTTTCATGAATTCATTGGCGTAGCGTGCCAATTCGCGCAAATTTTCCCCGCGATTCATTGCCCATGAATACAAAAATTGCACGGCCAACATTCTATTTTTACGTCTGGGAGATGATTCGTCAGTCGTCACAATGGCCAGTGCTATCCGAATTAGCTATGTGGTCAAGTTCATTTGCATGAAATCTCAGAGGTGCATTGCGTTTGTCGTGCGTTTAGCTATTACTCTTCCTGTGGAATGTCCATTTGAAAAAAAATTTCCATCGCGGTTAATTTTAGACGATGCATACTATATGTCACTCGCCTATAATGAGGCAATTTTAGCGTGGCGTTCCAATGAAACTCCAATCGGTGCCGTTGCGGTTGCCAATGGTGAAATCATTGCGAGTTGCCACAATTCCGTGATTATGCTCAACGATCCTACTGCCCACGCCGAGATTTTGGCAATTACACAGTCTGCGCGGATAATTGGTGATTGGAGATTAAATGGCGTCACGCTCTACGTTACCAAAGAGCCCTGCCCCATGTGTTCCGGTGCAATCATCATGGGGCGCGTCGGACGCGTAGTCTACGCAGTTCCCGACAATAGAATGGGATGCCTCGGTGGATCATTTTGTATGCAAAATTTGAGTGGAATTAACCACCGCCCAAAAATTACAACTGATGTCATGCGTGACGATTGTTTGCAACTTCTCCGGGCATTTTTTGAAAAAAAACGCCCATCTAAGGAATCTGGCACCTAATTGGCGTTTTTTATTGTAATTTCGATGTCATCCAGTAATTTAGCCGGCGGAAATGTCTGATAAAATTCTTGAAGAAATCCGGCGTGAAATTGCATCCCTGAAGGATGTGGTTATAAGAAAAAATATTGGCCGCATACTATCGATTGCCGATGGCGTTGCCCATGTCGATGGTCTATCCGATGCGATGTACAATGAAATGATTTCTTTTGGTGATGGCATTTTTGGGCTTGCTCTCAATCTGGAAGAAGACGAAGTCGGTGTCGTACTTTTCGGAAATTACTCGAAATTGAAAGAAGGTAATGAAGCTCACACCACCGGAAAATTGTTGTCTGTACCTGTTGGAAAGGCTTTGCTTGGGCGGGTCGTCGATGCACTTGGAAATCCAATTGATGGTAAAGGGATCATATCGTTCGAAGAGACATATCCAGTCGAACGCATAGCACCGGGAATAATGGCTAGAAAATCTGTTACGCAGCCGCTACAAACGGGTATTTTGGCAATAGATTCTATGATTCCAATCGGTCGCGGTCAGCGTGAATTAATTATCGGAGATCGTTCCACTGGCAAAGGAGCCATTGCACTCGATACCATAATTAATCAAGCCAAAATCAATAGAAAAGGTTTGGCTTCCGGTGACAGAAATTTTAGGCCAGTATACTCAATTTACGTGTCGATTGGGCAGAAAAATTCGACACTAGCCAAGCTCATTCAATCTTTGGAAGAGCATCAGGCCCTTGAGTACACAATCATCGTCGTCGCTTCTGCATCGGACAACCCTGCAAATCAGTATATTGCACCCTACGCCGGTTGCGCAATGGGCGAATGGTTTATGCAGAATGGCATGGATGCCTTGATTGTCTACGATGATTTATCAAAGCACGCCGTAGCTTACCGCCAAATTTCGCTCATATTGAAAAGGCCCGCCGGTAGGGAAGCGTTCCCAGGGGACGTTTTCTATTTGCACTCCCGTTTGCTCGAACGAGCTGCCAAACTGAATGATGGCAATGGAGGCGGTTCCTTGACGGCATTGCCGTTCATCGAGACGCAGGCCGGCGATGTCTCAGCATACATTCCCACAAATGTTATTTCAATTACGGATGGGCAAATTTTTTTGGATACGGATTTATTCAATCGAGGTATTCGTCCAGCAATTTCGGTGGGTATTTCTGTGTCGCGCATTGGTTCATCCGCACAAATTAAAGCATTTAAGCAGGTTGCCGGGCAAATTAAACTCGAATTAGGCCAATACTACGAGC
>JAITBR010000085.1 GCA_031283485.1 Puniceicoccales bacterium
TCATTGGTCTCTGAAATGCCTTTCTGCCACAAATTAATCCGGAACCACCCGCTCGCTTATTGATGACAGCAGTTTCAATAGCTTCGTGAAAATCTGTTGCGCCGCCAGACGCCCCACCGGAATTTATCAAGCCAATCCGTCCCATATAGCAATTGGCCAGTTGGTAACGTGTGAGATCGATCGGGTTGTCCGCTGTCAGCTCGGAATAAACTTTATCGTGAGTTTTACCAAACTTTAGCGCTTTGAATCCTCCGTTATTTGTTGGCAATTTTTGCTTAATTATGTCGGCCTCGATGGTAACACCAATATGATTCGCCTGTCCTGTCAAATCTGCACTCGTATGGTAGTCCTGGTCGGCCTTGAAGGCTTCATTGCGCAAATAGCACCAGAGTATGGTACACATACCAAGCTCGTGGGCCAATTGGAAAGCCTCCGTCGTTTCCTGAATCTGCCGCGTTGATTCTTCGGACCCGAAATAAATTGTCGCTCCAATTGCCGCTGCCCCCATTTCGTAAGCTTGTTGCACATGGCCGAAATAAATTTGGTCAAACTTGTTCGGGTAAGTGAGTAATTCATTGTGGTTCAACTTCACGACAAATGGAATTTTGTGAGCATACTTCCTTGCAACTATGCCAAGCACACCGAGTGTTGAAGCCACTGCGCTACAGCCACCTTCAACGGCAAGCTTCACTATATTTTCCGGGTCAAAATATATTGGATTCGGAGCGAAACTTGCTGCCGCGGAATGTTCAATTCCTTGGTCAACTGGTAAAATAGATATATAACCAGTTCCCGCCAGGCGACCGGTATTCCTGATGCGATGAAGGCTATTAAGCACGCTATTGGACCGATCGGAATTGATAAAGATTCTATCCAAAAAATCCGGTCCCGGTAGGTGTAAACTTTCCCTTCCTATTGCCGTACAGATATGGGTTAATAGTATGCCACTTGCGCCGGGATTCTTCTTGAATTCTTCAATGTACTTATTCATCTGGAAAGGATTTTAATAAAGTAGCGGAATAAATCAAGTTTCTATAGCAAAATTCCTTGGCGATCGTCATTTCTGGCGGGTTTTTTGGCTAAAGTTTTTCCCAAAATATTTCCTTCGGACTCAAGTTCATGCAATATCTCCCTTGCCCTCAAAATGACACCACACGGTAACCCGGCCAACCTTGCAACGTGTATGCCATAGGACTTATCCGCAGCACCGAGTACAACTTCACGCATAAATATTATTTCGTCATTCCATTCCTTGATAGACATTTTGTAATTTTTGATTTTTTTCGAAAATTCTGCCAATTTTGTAAGCTCGTGATAGTGCGTGGCAAACAGGGTTTTAGTTGTGCTGTGCGCGAAACATTCAACAACGGCCCAGGCGATACTCAGCCCGTCGTATGTGCTTGTTCCACGACCAATTTCATCGAGAATAACGAGGCTCCTTCCCGTCATATTATTCAAAATGTTTGCCATTTCGTTCATTTCCACCATGAATGTGGAATTCCCATGAGATAGATCATCTCCGGACCCTATGCGTGCAAATATTCGATCAACTATGCCAATGTTGCAGCTTTTTGCCGGAACGAATGACCCTATGTGAGCCAAAAACACAATAAGCGCAACTTGCCTGATATAGGTTGATTTCCCTGCCATGTTTGGTCCAGTGATGATGGCAATTTGGCTATCGCTCGTATTTAAAATAGTGCCATTTGGAACGAACCTTGACTTGGCGAGGTTTTGTTCGACGACCGAATGTCTCCCCTGTTCAATCTCAATTGTGTCGCTTTCGGACATGATTGGTTTGCAATAATTGTACTCGTGGGCCAGGCGTGCCCACCCGCAGTAAACATCCAGCGCAGCTAGTGCATCTGCAGTTTCTTGAAGTTGAGACATGTATTTTAGAGTTTCATCCAGAATTTTATCAAACAATTCAGCTTCAAGTTCAATCGCATTCCTCTCCGCATTCAAAATTTCCAACTCTTTCCTTCTCAGTTCTTCCGTGATGTATCGTTCGCCGTTTACCGTGGTTTGCCTGCGAATGTAATGAGCGGGAACTAAGCCGATGTTTGACTTCGTTATTTCTATGAAATATCCAAACGTTCCGTTGAATTTTATTCTTAAATTTTTAATGCCTGTTTTTTGCTGTTCATCGCGTTCAAATTTTGCCATCCATTCGCGGCAGTTACCGTGCAAACTGCGCAAATGATCAAGTTCACTATTATATCCATCGCGAATGTAACCACCATTAGTTACGTCAATTGGCAGCGTGTCTGACAATGCCCGTGATAGAATTTTGTCGAGATCATCAAATGTTTCAATTCTCCCACACAAATCCCTAATTTCATTGCACACAAATTTGCCCAATTCTTTCTTCAAAGGTTTTATCACTCCTATGGTCGCCCTAATTGAGCCGAGCTCACGCGGATTTCTCAGGCGATTTTTAAGCCTAGTCAGTATGCGAGCGAGGTCATAAGTTTGTCCGAGTAGAACATGTACGCCCTTGCAGAGGGCTAGATTTTGCAGAAAGCCTTGCACACAATTTTGCCGATATTGTATTTTGGAAAGATTTAGCAGAGGATATAAAAAATATTGCTCAAGCAATCTCGCTCCCGATGCCGTAACTGTTCTGTCAATGGCATTAATAAGCGATCCGAAACGCGTAAAACTCGATGATTGAAATAGCTCCAAGCTCATAATTGTGGATTCATCAAGTGCCATTGCTTCACTCAGCTGATAAACTTTAATGCCAGTCAGAGTGAGATTTTCGGTACACAGATTTTCGGAAACATAGGCCAATAGCGCCCCCGCTGGGCCGAGTGCATACTCCAGATCTCCGCTGATGCCATACCCTTTCAAGTTATGAACGCCCAGAGCCCTGCAGACCAACTCACCATTAAAATTTACATCAAACTTCAGTGAGTTGAGCATTGAAACGGATGAACCCTGAATTAATCTCAGCAGAGACTCCCTGTGCGACGTTGCGCTGTTGGCCCAAAATTCTTCCTCCCTGTCGGATATGACAATTTCAACCGGGGACAGTGCACGCAACACTGGAAGTAATTTTTGCGCGTTTCTCGCGAAAGCCACTCTGAATTCGCCCGTAGAAACTTCGATCCAGGCTGCAGCCAACCCATGCTTTGACAACTGCAATGATAGAACGTAATTATTGTGCTTAGCCTCGATATACTGATCTGCAATTACTGTACCGGGGGTGAGTATTCGACTGATGGCGCGTTTTACTAACTTTCCGGGCTTCGGCTCGCCGATTTGGTCACAAATTGCGACCTTGTATCCGAAGTGCAAAATTTTACTAATGTAAGACTCCGCAGCGTGATAGGGAATTCCTGCCATGGGGTTGTCTCCACGGTGAGTAAGTGCTATTCCGAGTAACTTCGCTCCGATTTTGGCATCTTCATTGAATAGTTCATAGAAATCACCTAGTCTATATAGTAAAAGAGTCTTTTCGGGCAATGATGCCCTAATTTCCCCGTACTGTTGCATCATTGGCGTTGACTTGGAAGTGTTCGGCAACATGTCAAACAAGCGTTACTATAAATCAATAAAAGTGTTGGTGTCCACAAAATTTGGAATAGCACGGCGGGATTGCAAGCGATTCATACAAATCTTTTCAGCTTCGCACATTCTTAGATGGTCCAATTTTTCAATGTCATCCAACCCCGAAAGGTGCAAATAGCCGTGCACAAGGTACAGCGTAAGTTCGTAACAAAATGTTGTTTTAAATTCCCTGCAGGCTCGCCTTGCATATTCCGGAGAAACACAAATCTCACCGGCGTATCCAAAATCGCTGTCGCCTCGAAATGTCACAACGTCGGTAAGACTCGAATCATTCAGAAATTTTTTGTGAATATTACACATATCACCTTCGCTCAAAAATGCGACCGAAAGAACTCCACATCCTACTGCATATGCATCAAATTTATCCAAAATTGCGTACAGCAGAAAAATTTCTTCTTCGTCAAAAGAAAGCCAATCAACGTTGTTCACCACTTCAATTTTCCTAGGCCTCATCCGGTACTTTGCCACTATTAATTCTCGAATGAAGCATGTGAACCAGCGTAAATGTAAAAGCTTTCTTCAGAGACTTTAATTCACCGAGTGTGATTGGGCATTCGTCCAGCTGATGGTCACTTGTTTTCTTCAGAAAAATTTCTTCTATTAAATTTTCAATATTTTGATGGGTCACTTTCTTTATACCTCTGCTTGCCGCTTCAATGGAATCCGCCAACATTATAACTGCACTCTCCTTTGAACGCGGCCTTGGGCCGTCATATCTGAAGCTGTTTTTATCTAATTTGCCACGCAAATATTTGTCGATATCTTTTGAAGTTGCATTTATCACATCGATTTCCGCAAGCAAATCTCCTCGAGCTTTGTCGTAGAAAAATTGCGTTGTTGTTGTGCCATGGTGCTCGGCAATGGCATCGATGATTACCTTTGGTAATTTGGAGACGGAAGCTAAAACAATCCCTTCTCGCACGTGATTTCTGATGATTAGAGAACTGATATACGGAGTTTGCTTGTCATGGGGATTGGCATCGCTGTTCTGATTTTCAATGAAGTATTCCGGTTTCGTGATTTTGCCGAGATCGTGGAATAACGCTGCTGTTTTGCATATAATTTTGTCCGCTTTTACGCTGTAAGCGACCTGCTCGGACAAAATTGACACTATCAAGCTATGCTGATATGTGCCAGGTGCTGCAAACTGTAGGCGCTGCAGTAATGGATTTTTGTAATCAGTCAACCTAAGCAAGCTTATGTCCGTGCATATGGAAAATATTTTTTCAAAAAGCGGCAAAAATAACACGATTGCAACACCAGTTGCCGTTGACATTGCAAATGTCGACAGCACCTGAGCCATTACAATTGTTGGCGTAAGTTGGGTGAGTATTCCGTGAATTATTACTAGTCCCGCAAAAGTTAAGCCCGCATAGAGCGAGCACACAAATACCCTTGATCGAGAACTTGCCTCCCGCAGCAACCTTATGAGGGAGATGCATGTGAACAATATCACCAGACAAAAATCAGTTGGTCGAGCTAACATTAGTGTGTGCAGAATTGACACTACAACGGATAATGCCAATCCATCGGTGATGCCCAAAAGCAAAGTTCCGATTGCTGGAGCTATTAAAAAAGGGGCCGCGCAGTACAGAGCATATATGAGCGTGAAATTTTTCACAAAAATTTCCAACTCACCGACCTGGACGTATGCCCTCAGAATGATCACTTGCAATAGCATTATGGTACTTAGTATGAAGTATCGCTTTCTCTGGGAAACGCTTGATCTTTGGCCAAACAATGTCGATCCAATGAACGATATCGCAATTGTTATAAATGCTAAAAATACCTTCATGAAAAATATGTAGTAGGAGGCATGTCCGTTCATATGGTTTGCACGTAACGCACGTTGATGTTCGATAAAAGTCTCATATGCCTCTTGATCGATCATCGTATTTTGTTCCAAAATAACATCACCCCTATCGTGCTTAACCACAATTGGCCTGACCGAACGAGCGATGATACTCGCATCCAACCTACTCCCTTCGGCATCGTACACTAGATTGGGCCTAATTCCCTGTTTAAGCATTTTGAAAAAAATTGTCGCTATGTCCTTGTCCAGCTCTAGGGACAAAATGCGCGCCCTGGCGTGGTGAAAAGCCTCCTCTTGCGTACGTACGCGCTGCTGCTGTCTCCCTTTTATCTTAAATCCATACAGACCAACGAAGCTTTCACCCGGTTGCAATGTAAATAGGTCATCGAAGTACACACCATCCTTCGCTATTTCGCGCAGCGTCGACACACATTCTTGAAAAATTTGAGTGCGTTCAATTTGTCCAAGTGAAATGACAATTAGCGCCACGTCTTGCCATTCAAGCTTGAGCATTCCCGCGGCATTGAATTCATTGGCAAGTTCCCTGATGTCATTCCTTCCCTGTTCACTCAAAACATTTTCATAGGAAAAACTTTCCAAGCGCTCATCGAGCAACTTTAACATATTTATAAAGCTATCGTATCTGCCTTCGTCGATGGTGTAAACATTGCAAGCTTGGCGTTTTTTTTGCTCGTATAGCTTCTGTGTTCTTACTTTGCTTTCAAATTCAAAGGGGACTTCCGCAATAATTTTTGACTTTGATAAATTGCCGGGGATGAACTGCACATTCATGCAATCGTTTCCCATGAAACACACCATGGAAATTACCATGGTAACGACCATTAGCCAGATAAAATGGAACGTCGCTACTTCAAATTTGCTTGGCGTTTCATTGGCGTAGATGTCCACATTTTTTGAACGAAACGGATCTTGCCTTTGCTGTACCATGTTTGCGCAATAATCAAACCTTATCCACAAATGCCATCAAGCGCTCGAACATGGTTCGCTGCGACTGCGCAAGAACCTTTGTATTTGCGACAATTGGCATAAAATTTGTGTCTCCGTTCCAACGCGGTACAACGTGACAGTGCAAATGTTTGGGGATTCCGGCTCCAGCTGCCGAACCAATGTTCATGCCTATGTTAAACCCGTCTGGTGACAGGGCTTTCTTTAGCACAGATTCGGCCTTTGCTATTGTTATAAAAAAATCCATTCTTTCCGTTTCGGACAATTCATCAATGTCGGAAACGGCCTTTTGAGAAATAACCAACAAATGCCCAGGATTGTACGGATACTTATTCATAATAGCAAAGGAAAATTCGCTCCTGAAGAGTACCAAACGCTCTCTGTCGGCGGTGATATCCTTGCTACAATCGAACGGATCATCGCAGTCTGCCTTTGAGAGTTTCACATAATTCATGCGCCAGTAAGCGTGCAGATTATCCATCATAGCAAACGCTATAACAGGCTTTTCTGAGAATTTAGCAATTTAAATTTTCGCCAAAATCATAGGAAAATGGCGACAGCGGCAATGCCGCGAATTTAATAATTTTTTAAAATTTTTAAGCGGAGGGTTTGGCCATTTCGCCCGCTTTCCAAGTTTTTTTAAAATTTTCGGTCCAGTTTGCTGTCGTGCATCTATTTTCTTGATAACTTTGGCCGAGTTGGTTCATTCGGCTCAATGGAAGTCGATGCTTGGTTGGCGGAACTTGTGAGTAGGGCGGCGCTATCGTGTGGCTGCGATGCTTTCGACCCGGAAATCAGGCCATCTGATTCAAAATTTGGAGACTTTCAGGCAAATGGCATCTTGCAGTATGCCAAAAAATGCGGCCAGAATCCGCGTGCACTGGCAGAAAAAATCGTTTCATTTCTTCTCATGGAATGTGAGATTGAACAAAATGTTGCAATTTCGACAGCCGGTCCAGGTTTTATCAATTTCAGATTTGGGAACAAATTTTTGTGCAAATGGCTGAACGAACACTCGGATGTCGATTCGTTCCGACCAACAATTACTTCCCTTGCTGGAAAAACTGTTGTTGTCGATTATTCTTCGCCAAATGCTGCCAAACGGATGCATGTTGGGCACCTGCGATCGATGAACATCGGGGAATCCATTTGCCGACTGCTCGAATTTTGCGGCGCAAATGTAATCCGCGATAATCACATCGGAGATTGGGGAACACAGTTCGGGATCCTAATTATGGCAATTAAGCGCGAAAATGTAAATCTCGACGCACTGCCCATTGATACCGCCTTACCCACAGTCGAACACTTGTACAAGCTTGGAAATTCATTGGTAAAAGAAAATGAAAGTCATCTATTATGCGCCAGGAAAGAGCTTCTCAAGTTGCAAAATGGAGATGCGGAGAACGTGAAAATTTGGGGAAAAATTAATGCAATATCCTATGCCGAATTCGAAAGAATATATGCCGAGTTCGGCGTAAAGTTTGACTACGTTTTGGGTGAATCATTTTATCGTGATGGGGTGGATGCCGTTTGCAAATCACTTGAAAAATATGGAATAGCACGGTTGGATAATGGAGCTTTGGTTGTTTTTTTCGACGAGCATGCAAGGTTCAAAGATCAGCCATTTTTGATAAGAAAATCCGATGGTACCTCTAACTATGCAACCACTGATCTTGCCACAGTGGAGTATCGAGTTGAACGTTTCCATGCCGATGAAATAGTTTACATCACCGACGGTCGCCAGCAAGACCACTTTCAGCAATTATTCATGACGATCAATAGATGGTTCAAGTCTAGAGGGTTATCCGTGCCAAGATTGCACCACGTTTGGTTTGGGACAATTCTTGGCGAAGATGGAAAAGCTATAAAAACCCGAGATGGGTCGCCAATTTATCTGCAAGATTTGATGAACGAAGCAAAAAAACGCGCCCATCGAATTGTTTCGGAAAAAAATCTCAGCTTGAGCGAAGAAGAAAAGAATGGCATTGCTTCACTGGTGGGCTTGAATTCCATCCGCTACTTTGATTTGGCACAAAATCGCACGAATGATTACATGTTTTCCTGGGAAAACATGCTGTCATTTGATGGCAACACTGCCGTATACCTGTTGTATGCTATCGCTCGCATACACTCCATTTTGGATAGAGCTCGGGGAAGGAACTTTGTCGCCGATATGCTTGAAACAGAGGAAGAATGTACACTAGTTCGCAAGCTGTTATATTTTCCCATGGTTCTCAAACAGGCAATCACGGATTTGCGACCACATTACCTATGCACATATTTATACGAATTGACGGGAGAATATTCCACTTTCTATGGCGCGAATCGCGTTTTAATTGATGACACTACCGTAAAAAATCGCCGACTAACACTCTGTGAACGCACACTACTTGTACTTGAGCTCGGTTTAAATTTACTGGGCATGATGACATTGAAGAAAATGTAACCATCAAAGGAAAAATTGAACGGAGCTGACGCGCTCCCTGAGAATTTTTAGTGCCTGCTGCTCATCCAATGTGTCCGATGAAAACGTCATCGATAGCCTGATGGCCGGTTCAGCCTCATCCCAGGGCACACAAACGATTCCAAGTTCCTCGATCATCCATTCGGAAAATTGTTCAGCGGATTCAAATCTCACCGTACTCCCATTAAATCTAGCTCCAAGAGGTATCGGACCATACAAAAAAAAACCGGCCTTTGGTTTACTAAACTTGAATCCACATCCATCCATTACCCCAATGGCCGCATCCATTCGCCTAGAATACCTTGCCGCATTGAATTCCGGAATCGAAATATTCATTAGGGCTTGGATTGCGGCCTTTTGTATGGGTAAAAACTGCCCAGAATCTGTGTTGTCTTTGACGCTACCATAGGCATTTATGAGATATTTATTTCCGCATATCCAGCCGATTCGCCAGCCGGTCATATTGAATCCCTTTGACATAGAGTGTACTTCCAGGGCAACTTCCCTGGCGCCATCTATCTCCAAAAGTGATAGTCGGTCGGACTTTTTAAAGGACAGGGCAGCATAGGCGGCATCATTTATTACCAAAATTTGATATTTATGGGCTAATTCTACTATTTTTTTGAAAAATTCACGCGTTGCTGTTGCGCCGGTTGGGTTGTTTGGATAGTTCAGCACAATAACTTTCGCCTTGTTTAGTATTTTTTCGCCAAGCCCTTCAATGTCCGGCAAATAATCATTAATCCCCAGGAGGGGTAATTTTATCACGTTTGCGCCGAGATAGCTGGCATGGGTGCCAAAAATTGGATATCCGGGTGTTGTCGCAATCACAATGTCGCGTTTATTCACGAAACACAGTGGCAAAATTGATAGTGCTGCCTTTGAACCAATTGAATGCAGAATTTCGGTATCGAAATCCAGGGAGACGTTAAATGTTGTGGACATGTATTCAGTTGCAGCTTTTTTGAATTCGGCACAGCCATTGTCCGCATAGCCGCGATTTTCAAATTTCCCTGCTTCGTCAAACAACGCGTCAACCACTTTCCTATCAGCCATTTCATCTGGCTCACCGACTCCCATATCCAGTATAATTCTGTCCGGATACTTTGCTAAAGCCATTCGCTTTGCGCGCTTTATTCTCTCAAATTTATAAAGTTTTTCAATTCTGCCAAAATTTTCGCCACCTATGCGGCTGGCAAAAAAGCTTTTTGCAAAATCTTCGGCCATTCTCATGTTAGAGATGTTTTCATGAACATACGCGAAAAGGCAATTTTTATCTTAAAGACCTTGGGGCAACTATTTCCCGAGCCGCACATACCACTTGCGCATGGCAATCCTTATACACTGCTGATTGCAGTTATGCTATCGGCGCAGTGTACGGATTCGGTCGTAAATAAGGTTTCAAGTATGCTCTTCAAATTGGCCGATAATCCGCGTTCAATGGCGCTGCTATCGAAGGAACAAATTACTGAGATTATTCGGCCATGCGGACTTTCCAATCGCAAGGCTGGAGCGATTTTGGCCACATCCATATTGCTAGTGGAAAAATTTGGATGTTGTGTGCCGGATACGTTCGAGAAATTGGAATCCTTGCCTGGAGTAGGGCATAAAACTGCCTCGGTGGTGATGGCACAAGCTTTTAACAAAGCGGCATTTCCAGTAGATACTCACATTGCCAGATTGTCGCTAAGGTGGGGT
>JAITBR010000058.1 GCA_031283485.1 Puniceicoccales bacterium
GCTCGATAACTTCGAAGGCTGGACCATGGGGGCCACTCTCGATGACATCGTTTTCATTTTCAGATACGGTTTCCACGTCGAACGCATTGCCTTTCTGGTGCATGCCACTCAGGATAAACTTGCCGTTCTTCTTGATCGACCATTTGGACGTGCCCTTGGTGAAAATGTTAAATATTTTCGCCATAAATTTTGCGAAGAAGCATGGGCATGGATATGCGATGGGGCGGTCGACGTTACAGATAGAGAGTTTCCACAGTGCAAGGCTCAGGATGTGCAAGGCTAACTATGGGCAAATTGTTCGTAAGTTATTTGCAAAGCGAACGGATGTGGGTTGCAAATTCGGTGAGTTCCGAGATTTTGCCGAAAAATTTCTTCCGAAGAGCAGCAGCAGAGTTATTCACGTTGCCGGAACAAATGGGAAAGGATCCGTTTGTGCCCTTCTCGATGCAGCCTATCGCGCAGCTGGGTATGCAACGGGACTGTTCACTTCCCCACATTTATTGGAAATGCGGGAGCGAATTCGATACAATGGGGAGTTAATTTCCGAGGAAAATTTTTGCCGAATTTTTTCAGAAATAGAGAAGCGACACCATCTGAATTTGTCGTTTTTTCAATATTTGACCCTGATCGCGCTCGCATATTTTTTCGAACGTGCGGCAGGTGTGATAATTTTGGAATGTGGCATTGGTGGGAGGTTAGATAGCACGAATATAGTTCGCACCGATGCCAGTATTATAACGAGTATAGCATTTGACCATGAGGAAATTTTAGGAGAAACACTGGAAAGCATCGCCCAAGAGAAATCTGGAATTATAAAGCCGGGGGCGAAAGTTTTTGTCGGCGATATTCCGAAATGCACCGAAGTTGTTGTGAGACGCATTGCCCAGGAAAATTTGGCAAATTTGGTAAAAATCAATGGCGCTGACCAATTTTTTGAATCAAATTTGAACGGAGATTGCCAGAGAAATAATGCTAAACTAGCGTGCACAGCGCTGAAAAACTTACGCGATATTTTGCCAATTGAGGACGGTGCCATTGGGCGCGGATTTGCGAATGTATTTTGGCCGGCACGAAACCAGGTTGTTTCCCTGAAAAATGGCAATAAATTAATTTTCGATGGAGCACACAATGTGGAAGCGGTTTGTAGCCAGCGCGACTACATTTTGCGCACCGTCAGCGGAAACTCGACGACGTTAATTTTTAGCTCGACGAAAACCAGGCAGTGTAAATTTTGTTTCGCAATTTTAGAGCCTCTCTTTCATCGGGTATTAGTAACAAATATCTCAGATGGCAATAAAAAATTGCCCGATGATGTATTCATTGAATTGGCTGATACACGGGCTTCGAAGTGCCGGTTTTTGAACCTCAAGGCCTGTGCCGAATTACTCGTGCGGCCAACGGATGAAGTATATTTTGTAACCGGTTCATTGCTGCTGATCGGTGAATTGGCCGATTCACTTGTCACCGGTGGTCAATTGGATAGTGGGTGTTTCCTGGCTCCATCAGGCTGATAGTGGTTTAGCGAACATCGGTAAAGATTGCGAGAAATTCAACATTAGCAATTGACTGAATGCTCGCAAGCCTGCTATATTACGGAAATTTCATGCTTCCGTCGTCCAATGGATAGGACACCGGTCTCCGGAACCGGCAATTTGGGTTCGAGTCCCGACGGAAGCGCCACAGTTTGCCATCATTCACTGTGATGCCGTCTCCCACGTCGCACAGTTTTCAGTAAAATACTCCCGCAGTTCCCTTGCAACGTCTAGAGGGCAGTCAGCGGAATCTTCGCAAGCTGTTTTAACGAGACCATCCAACGCTCGTTCGCATAAATCACTCCCATAGGTCTTTGCAAATCCCTCAATTGCCTCTTTCATAGAAGATAGCCTCTGCTCTTTATCATTAACACCGATATTTTTTAGCCCCAAAACGGTTTGTATGCCATTGTTTACCGGTTGTTTAAGAGTCATACCTCTTCCATCACTCCCGCCGGACGATTCAAATTCGGCAGAAGATATTTTGATAGATAGATTATCACAACTAGCTAAATTGCATATATCATTTAACATTTCTACTTCCAGTTCGTGGCCTCGATTTTGTCTGTAAGTTTCTCGAGTCTCATTTAATTTATTACTCGTTATATTTAACAGATTGAAATCATTTCCAAACGCTTTTTCCAATGTTTTTTGACAAGCAGGTGATAATTTGGGCACTTCTGCGTTTCCGAAAAAACGAGAACCAAGCCGTTTAAAACGGGAAGTAATTGGGTGCTTCCTCCGCGCGTTTTCCCGTTCTCCTATCTTTTGTGCTAAACTTCCCATTTCATTGCATACTCCTATGGCTTCATTTACTTTTTTTCCTATGTCACTGCAAATTTCATTCGAAACGCTAAATAATTCCCCAATCGGGGCTCTTTTATCTTCGGATATCTTCCCGCCACCATTTGCTTCGTTGCCTGCGAGAAGCCCTTCGCATGTTACTATGACGGCATCAATGGAAGACCCTATACTGACATCTTCAGGCCTAAACAGTCCTACATTCGCGGCATCAAACGCTATGGTTGTAAGCGCAGGGGCTTTCAGTTGAGCAGAAGTCTCCGCTGTTCCGCTCGTTTGTGCCGCCCGGGCTCCGAGAGGAGTTTGCGCAGCAGCCGTTGGAGCATCATTACCGCCACTTGGGATTTCTGCGGTTTGCGTTTGTGTCGCATCCCGTTGCACTGGTGGATTATTTGCAGTGGCAGACCTGTCGTCTAATGGACTTTGTGGAAAATTTTCACCCAACGCCTGCACAGACGGAGGAACATCTCCCTCTGCGACGCTGTGACTTCCAAGTGCAGCTGCACCGCCGACTTGTGGCGTGGATGCTGCTGCTACATTTTGTGCTGAAACTGGATTTGAATTCATACTCCCCTCCTAATGGGGAAGGATAGGAAAATTTTTACATATGGCAAGTATTTTCGAAAACTTTCCTAAAGTAACGCGGATCTTGCCACATCATCCGCCGTTGTTTTCCCGATCAGAAATTCCAAAATTTTAAGCCCAAATTCCACCGCAGCACCCGGTCCCGATGCTGTTATTAAATTGTCATCGGTAACGACGCGATTAGTCGTCTGAGCTTCTTCAAGTTCATTGTAGGTGCACGGATGAGCCGTGTATTTTTTTCCACGAAGAATGCCGCAATCATATAAAATTAGCGGAGCTGCACAGATTGCGCAGAGCAATTTTTTGGCTTGCCAGTGCTTCACTAGAAAAGTCATTACCGCTTCATTGCCGCGCATGTTGTAGCAACCGGGGCCACCGGGAAGCACAACGCAATCGTAGGCTTCGGTAGGTGCACCTACGAATTCAACGTCTGCCCGCACCCGCAAACCATGGGAGCTGGTCAAATTAACGTTTCCATATCCCGCAACGGTAACATCTATGCCTCCCCGCGACAAAATGTCAAACGGACAGCAAAATTCCATTTCTTCGAATCCATCCGGGATAATTACTATTGCACGCTTTTTCATGGTATAACAAACTGAAGATTTCACTCATTTGCTAAAATTCCACCTACTCTGTCCCTCTTATCCGAATCAAAGCCGGAAAAATCGATTTCTCCGGGGCCCTTGGCCTTGCTTTGGCCGGTAAAAGCAGAATTTTTCACATCCCTATCGGACATTTGACTGCCTGGATTTAGCAGATTTTTAACAGCACTTCTTTCCTTCAGAGAGCGCTCGATATCTTTGGCAAGCCAACTTCTTGCTCTTTTGGCTTTTTTTTCTGCCATCTCCCTGGCTATTTCCGCTCGAGTTTGAAATTTCTTGTCAAGCCCGTCCACGAGGCCATCTCCATCGATGTCTTGTTTCATCGACTGATCAATGTTATTTTGGCCCGGATTTCTTTGGTCAACTGCCGCGGCATCTTGCTTTGAATTCGTGTTGCTGATGGCACCTAATCTTCCGGAAAGTGGTTCCGTTGCAACTTCAATGGAGTGAGGCTTATCTCCGGCAATTTCTGCAACGGATGTGCACTGCGGCTTAGGTGCCTCAATCATTCCCGCTGGAGTACCATTCTGCATGCTTTGGATATACTGCGCGGCTAGCTCGTATTTGTCTGTTTGCCCTTTTTGATCGTCCAATGTAATTGCTTCCACTGACATCTTTATACCTTCATTTTTATGTTTTTTGCAGTTTCTCCAACTTCGTCTTCTAACTCTTCATCCGAAAGCGTGTATTTGGCACATATTTCCTCAATCCATGCAACCGTATTTGCCGCTGCTTTAATAGCAGTTTTCATAAAATTAAACAGTATGTTTTCGAATGCGATTGCATCGATATGACCCATGGCAATGCTATATGTCAAAACGATATTTTGCGTTTTCCTATCAAGACCAAAGCTGGCTTGATTGTTTGCTACGCCGTGCAGGTTGTTTTCGAGCAACTTTTCAAAAAACTGTTCCGTGAAATCGTACGGAACTCGGCAAATCGGAGCGTAAAAGTACACAATGTCGCTCCCACCGGGAAGCTCAATCGCAAATTCCATTTCGCTTTGGTCGTGCTTAAACATGCATATGCCACTGCTGTGAAGTTGGAGCTTAGATTTCATCTTAGAAGCAGCAAAATCAACATATTCCGCCAATTTTCTGCGCAAAACAAAACTCTCATCGGCATCCATGGAGATAAATTTTATAAAAAATAGCCTCGAGGTAAAGCACAAAATTCTTGTGAAAATTTTTATCTTCTGCTTGTGCCTTTTAAAAGTGCTTAACAAAGAACATTATGGCCATAGGAGACGCTTGAGGGAGCGCTTTTTAAAGAGCGAATTTTGTGGTTTTGCCGATCACGAAATCGTTGAGCTAATTCTTACACTTTGCATACCGCGATGCGATGTCAAAAAGCAGGCCAAAAGCTTGCTCCGTGAGTTTGGGAGCATCAGTGGCATTTTCGATGCTGATTTGGGCGAACTCAAAAAAATTGATGGCATTAGTGAAGTTGCAGCCGCGGCGATAAAAATTATTAAGGCATCAACGGGTCTGTATTTGAAAAGCTGCGCCGAAGGAAAGCAGGTGTTAGATGGGAGTGATGCGCTAATAGCGTTTTGGAAAAATCGTCTACGTGGCCTATGCATTGAAGTCTTTGAGATTGCTTACCTAGATGCAAACCTATGCCTATTGAAGGATGGCATTGAGGAAATTTCTAGAGGTACCGCCAACCGCGTTTACGTGGATCATCGGAAAATTTTGGAATTGGCCCTTAGGAAGCACGCTAGTTGCATAGTGCTCGCCCATAACCACCCATGCGGAGACGCCAAGCCATCGGACGTTGACGAGTGTTTCACCAGAAAAATTAAGGCGGCGGCGGAACTACTGGACATAATCCTCGTTGATCACATTATCATTTCAAAAGTCGACGAGTTTTCATTCCGTAACCATGGCTTGATCCTGTAAGTGAAACAGATAATGCACAAAAAATAAATTTAAAAGATTGTTATTGACTTTTCTCCGACAAAACAAATGTAGAGGGGAGGAGGGTATTTTTATGGTTTCGGACACGATTCGATTTGTCTTGCAGTATTTCGTAACGCTATTTGTCGTTATAACGCCATTGGCTATCTTAGCGCTTTTTGTTAGTATGACATCTCCATACACCGTAAAGGAACGTCTGCAAACGGCACGAATGGGATGTTTAGTGGCCCTTGGAGTTGTGGAGTTTTTCGCGATTTTTGGGAAGAAAATATTTGAGTTTTTTGGGGTATCCATGGGTTCGTTCTACGTAGCCGGCGGTATATTAATATTTTTGGTTGGGCTTGACATGCTTCGCGCGCAAGACTCCGACGAGCACGTAACGGAGGAAGAGCTGAAGGAGGCGAAGGCTACCGCCAAGAAAAAGGGCGATATCGCCATAACGCCACTCGGAATTCCACTCATTGCGGGTCCTTGCTTCATAACAAACACGATTGCCCAGCAGGCTAAGGCGTCAAATTGTGTGGAATTTGTAGGGGGGCTCGTTGCCGTTGCCCTCGTAGTAGGCGCTTTGTATCTGTTGCTGGCTACATCGGCTCGTGGGGCCAAGTGGCTAACTCCGACTATTTTAAAGCTTAGCTATAGGCTGTCGGGTTTAATTTTAGCAGCCATAGCGGTTGAAATGCTAATAACTGGCATCAAAAGCAAAGACTTAGGCTTGTGGACGGAAGCTCCTATAGCCCAGATGAAGGTTATAGAAGTCAGTTCGGTGGGGTAAAAGATTGTCGATTGCTTTCCATTTGCTCGCCTGAATAGTTTAAATATCGCGCGTTTGGACGCGCTTTTTTGTCATTTGCAGATGTGAATAGTTTATTAATTCTTGATTTCGGCTTAGTAAAAATGCTAATTGGGAGCAATGTAAGATTATGTAAACAATTTGCCCATCCAATAAATCATGCCCGAGGACGATAATCAGAAAAATATTCCGAGAAAAAAGCTGAATCAGTATACCTTTGAGGAATTGCGTGACTGTGCCGATGACGAATTTCGCGGTCTCAACGCTGCTAAATTATCACGCACCTCGCCCTATGAAGTTGGATCGTTGCTGGAGCGTTTATCTCCAGGAGACAGGCAGAAGGTGTTGAAAAAATTGTCGGAAGAGGATACTTCCGATGTTCTAGCGGAGATGGATGCCGAGGATTCCGCCGAAATTATTTCGGAAATGCGTGATTCTAAGGCAATCAAAATTTTGCGAGCTCTCGAACCCGACGATGCCGTTGGCTTGCTACGCGAGTTAAACGATGATGATCGCGAGCGGCTACTCTTTAAGCTACCCAAGGAAACCGCTGACGTTTTGCGGGATTTGTTAACCTACGATCCGGATACAGCGGGCGGAGTTATGACTCCATGCGTCATTTCTGTGCAGGATGACATGACTTGCGACGGAGCCATACAATATCTGCGCAACAGCCAGGATAGCGGAGAAAATACGGACAATATATATGTAGTTGATGCCAAAGGTCATCTGGTTGGAGTGCTCAGCATAGGCAAGCTTCTATGGGCCGCTTCGAATAAAAAAATTCGAGACGTGATGTGCACAACCGTGGAAGGTGTTTGTACAGCAGAACAAGATAAGGAGTCAATTGCAAAGGTGATGGCACAATTTCACCATAATACGCTTCCGGTAATTGACAGTCAGGGTTGTTTGATCGGAATCATTACCCATGACGATGTCATCGACATCATCCAAGAAGAAGCAACGGAAGATATTCAAAAATTGCATGGCGCCGGTGGTGATGAAACGATTCGTGATGGCGTTGCATACAGCGCCATTCGAAGAACACCGTGGCTAATAATTAACCTATTCATTGCCTTCTTTACTTCGCGCGTAATTTCTATGTTCGAAGCAAAAATTTCTGAATTTACAGTTTTGGCAGTGTTTATGAACCTTGTGGCGTCCCTAGGCGGAAATTCTGGTGCCCAGACCTTGGCAATTTCCATTCGTAGTTTTGCACTTGGAGAATATCATCCGGGAGATTCTGGTGGAATTCTGCTGAGAGAAACTTTCAAAGGACTTTTTAACGGTGTAGTTGTCGGTGCGGTTGCCGCTCTCTTGATTGGTTTGTGGACCGGAAATAGCATCGTTAGTCTAGTGGTATTTGTGTCAATGGTTACGAATATGTCCGTTTCCGGTCTGGTTGGGGCATTCATTCCAATCTTTCTCAAGCGCATTAAATGTGACCCTGCGCAAAGTTCATACATATTTTTAACGATGGTTACTGATACCGTAGGGATGTTTATTTTTCTCAGCATTGGATCGAGATTGCTATTATGATTGTACAATTCATAAAAAAATTTACTAAATGTTGTGATTTTATCGATCGCGTGCTCCTGCGTTTTATCGGCGAACGCTTAGTTTTTGCGATATTTCTATTGATTTTTGTGTGGGTTAAATACAGCGTCTATAAACTGAAAACTTGGATAAATCGTGATACCGCCCGATAGTATGCATCGAAATTTGCCATTAATTTGGCTAGGTATTAGTTTTGCGATGCTTCTGTGGCCGGTGCTAAAAAACTGGAATCGTGCCCAGGTAATGTGCTCATTGGCAAGTGTAATCTTGGCTATTGTTGCCTGCGAGATTTTGTTTAGTGGTAATTTTTTGGCTATACCGCATTGTTACGGGTTTTTTACCCTAGCTGGTTGGGTTATTATGCGTAAATTTGGCATGTTTGACCCGGGTTTTGCGGCTGGAAAATTTTTCGCATACCACTTGATGGCAAATATTTTTTTCTTTTGTGCCGAACATTGGACACCACAGTCTCAATTTGGGACAGCACTATTCCTGATCTCCTTCTGCATTTTTAGTTCGAGTTTTCCTTTTCATGGATGGATTGAACATTTTTTTTCACACGCGCCTACGTGCTTGATAGCTATATTTTTACTGTTTTTACGCCCATTTGTGTGGTTTTTCACACTGCAATTTTCGTCGACGATTGTTCCCTTTGAAAACTTTGGTGTCTTCAGAAAAATTTTCATAATTTTGGGAATTTTAGGATGCTTGTTTGTTCCGATTTTGTTCTTTTCGAAGAGGGAAAATAGAAAGCTTTTGGGATATATACTTTGCTGGCAAAACGGCATTCTCTGGTTGTTGCTATCATATTGTAAGCTGTATAGTTATACTTTCCTATTCGAATTTTCCATTATTCAGGGAATCTTACTCACGCTGTTGCTTTTTAATTTTGTCGAAATACAAAAACAACGCCACAATGATAGTATAATCTGCTTTAGGTCGATGTATCACCTAAAAAAACTCTGCGGATTTACCATTTGCTCCACGCTCGGTTTACTCGGTATTTGGCCGTTGCTTATGTGCTGGTCCATTCACGCACCCCGATTGTGTTTAGCGATTTCTGCCGCTTCTTGTCTGCTGTATTTTAGCTTCGTGTACCGTGTTTTCGTAAAAAAAAATGTTAAATTCTAAATTGGGTCAGATTTATTTTGAATTTTTTCACAAAATTTTCTGCAAAATTACTCGACAATTGGGTGGTGTAATGTATGGTACTGTTCGTTTGGCGAGCTGTATTGCCGGCATTTTGTTGAATATTTTTGCCGCCTTTGTCAGGATTGGTTTATCAGGATTTGTACAAACCCAGTGGCAAGGGTAGGATTTCGAGCTTATATGAAAAATGAAATGAACGCGAGTGTCGATTCCCAAGAAGTTGGCGCGGTCAAAAGGCCGACTCGTATGCGTCGGTCCCGCATATCCACACCTGCCACAGAAAAAGGGAGTGACATAAACAGTGAGACAGTTGATGTTTCCGAGCAATTTTCATCCAAATCATTCGATGGGGAATTGTCCTATTCCTTTCACGATGAAGAGTCAGCTCCACATGAGGAATGGCAACCGTCCTCGACGCTGGTGGCGTCCGTAATTCCCGAAGTAAGTTCTACGGCTGATAGAGGTGCAGTGCGTGAGTATACGAATGCGACATCGGGGAATGGTAAACGAAACAATGGCAATCGCAATCGACGCAATTTTCAAAATCAGCACCAAGTGCCGGAACAGCGCCGCGATAATCGTTCGCAAAACCAACTACGCAATCACCAAAAATTTATTAAGACGATGCGAATTGGTCAGTTTAATACCGGCCAAATGAAAAATCTTGAGTGCTTTGAATCCATTGAAAAGTTGGAAGAACTTGCGCAAGATAGTATTGATTTTTCAAAGGAGGAGTTCAATTTTAATGAATACTCTACAAAAGAAGTCGCTCAACTTCTAAGGGAAATGGGAGTGACGCGTTGCGCCTGTGGCGAAATGGAGGATATCAAGCACGCGCCAAATTCGCGTGTTTTTGATGTGATTATTGGCGAAATTTTTGCGAATAAACGCCCAATTGTTGCACACGGTATTTTGGAATCGATTGAAGGTGGTGATGGGCTTATCGTTTATGGGAGTGACAACTATAGGATCAAGCCGCAAAGTGCCTTCGTTCCAAAGATACTCATACAGCGATACGGTTTACGCCGAGGCCAGGAAATAACAGTTTATCTGCATCCGTCGACGCAAAATTCCACATGTCCGTTTGTCATTAAAGTAAAAGGCGTAATGGGAAACTCTCCGGAAACGGTTTGTGATCTGCCGAAATTTAAGGATTTGCTACCCTATTATCCCACCGAGCGCCTATTTCTCGAAGCGAATGAAAGCGTTCCATGGAGCAATCAATCCATGCGTATTGTGGACTTATTGAGTCCGATTGGACTCGGCCAGCGCGGATTGATTGTGGCTCCTCCGCGCACTGGTAAAACTGTGCTTCTCCAGGGAATCGCAAATGCCATTTCAATGAATCGTCCGGATGTTAACTTGATCATATTACTGGTGGATGAACGCCCCGAAGAAGTAACGGATTTTCGCCGCCAAGTACCTAGTGCTGAAATAATTAGTTCCACATTTGACGAATCAGCCGACAATCACGTACATGCCGCTGATATAGTAATTGATAAAGCTCGCAGAAAAGTTGAAGCTGGTCAGCACGTTGTTATACTACTTGACTCGATAACAAGACTGGCGCGTGCGCACAACGTGGAACAGCCGAGTAGCGGCAAGCTCCTGTCGGGTGGAATTGATGCCAATGCCCTGCGGGCTCCGAAGCGATTTTTTGGATCGGCGCGTAACATTGAAGGCGGAGGCAGTCTGACCATTTTGGCAACCGCTCTCGTAGATACCGGAAGTAAGATGGACGAGGTAATTTTTGAAGAATTCAAGGGAACCGGGAATATGGAACTTCACCTCGATCGTTCATTGGTCGAGAAACGCATATTCCCCGCGATAAACATTGAAAAAAGTGGAACGCGCAAGGAGGAATTATTATATCATCCAGATGAACTTGAAAAAGTTTATACCCTCCGGCGGGCGATTAAGGGACTGCCACTTGTGGAAGCTATGGAAATGCTCATGCAGCGCGCTCGCCAAACAAAAAGCAACACTGAATTCCTCTTGAGCATAAACCGCTAGAGTACTCTTGACGGAAAAGTTTTTCTATTTCATCAATTTGATGGCATTCGATCGTTAAAACGGCTAAAGGAATGCATAATTCCTGTTTCAAGAAATATTGCTTGCAGCTTAATGTAAAATTTTTATAAAGTCGAAGCAAACGGGGAGGGGAATCATGGACATATCTCATTTAGCAAATGCGCGGCGGGCAGCTCCGCTTCGGCCACCTGAGGCGGAGGTATCTACATCGAAACAAGTCGATTTTTCACATCAGCCATTTCCACATCACATTGGAGCGAATGCCCTAGGACGGGAGCAGCTCACGCCGCGTCTACATGTACAGGGTTCTGCGCTTGCATCAAGAAGTGCGAAAAAAGACGGCAAGGAAACTGGTGTAATGACAAAAAGATTAAAAATTGTTTTGTCAGTGAAGTCTGAGAACAAGCCGCCATCGATTCCGGTACCTTCAGCGGACCAAGCGGTAAGACCTAGTAACAGTCCGGTGCAAATTCCAGTATCAAGACCTCGAGCATTTTGGGTGAATCAAGCCGACAGTGGCGCGAGGACACCTTCGGCGGATCGAGTGGTAAGACCTAATAACAATCCGGTGCAAATTCCAGTTGTAGAACCTCGGGTGCAACAAACAGCAGAATCTGAGCGTACACTATCTTCGGCGCAATTTGCGGAAGCATTGGGTTATCGCATAGTAGATTGCGGTGGCTCTGGGAATAATTGCATGATACTTTCGGCGCTTACGGCCCGCGATAGGCGAAACGGCACAAATCCACCAGCGGGTGGTTACAGAGAGGAAGCGGAGCAGCTTCGACAAAAAATACTTGCTGAGATTGACAAAGACCTTCAAATTCATGTCTTTGATCTAGAGCATCGCTTGGCCAACATCGGCATGTCAGAGGAAGAGATAGCTACGATTGTTGAACAGGCCAAATCACTTGCCAAGAGAGGCGTGAATAAAGAATTGGATAAGGCAGAAATGGCTCAGTTGCGTACGCAAGTAACACCAAAGATAGCAAGTTGGCTAAAGATGGGAGAAGAGTCGGATGCGGTAAGTGATGAATACAATGACATCACTAAAACCATGGGCAGAATCGGTGACTTAAGTTTTCTGCGAAAGCATTCGACCACCGGTGAGTCTCTATATATTGAAATTGCAGGATACATAGCTCGAATCTTTGGGTGCGACGTCGCTGTTGTTGTCAAATTCTCCCGAATTTCTCACGTGCATTGTTTTCAAGCAGCAGATGGGACACATGCGGAAGATTTTGAAGGAAGATTGACGGAAAGCGTGATTGAAAGGTGGAAAGCAGAGCATGGGA
>JAITBR010000074.1 GCA_031283485.1 Puniceicoccales bacterium
GGATTGCGTAACTTTTTCACCGTAAAATACCCATGCCAACTCTCGAGAATCGCAGCGGCCAATTTTTCTATCGGACTTCGCAACAAAGGTCATGATTCCCGAGCGCATCAGGCCTTGCATGTCGAGAATAGCGTCATACCTCCGTTTGCGCAGAGACTTTAACAATTCAAGGAAAGCGAACATTCCGGCTCCTCTATGGAAACAATGCGTTTGATCCACTATTCCGGATGCCGCGATGGCTTCGGCAAAACAATCGCGGACCACCCAATCAATTTGCAAATTATCGATGCGCTTTTTCATGATCGCCACCACCTGCAATCCGTGTACAATATCGCCTAAGCTTGATGGCTTTATGACCAATATGCGCATAAAAGACTTGCATTATTCTTATCTTCGCCATACGAATGGTCAACTATCAAATTTTGTGCAATCGGAGATAGCGTGGTACTTTTGTTTTTGTTAAAATGCCTTGGTTTTATCGTATCGCGATTACCAAATAATCTGATAAGGGGTATTAGTGTGGCAATTGGGACGTTTGCGTTCTACACAATGCCGACCAGGAGACGAATAACAATGTCAAACCTATACCATGCGTTTCCGGATAAGGATGAAGCATGGCGCGCGAAGGTGGCGAAGGAAAGTTTCAGCAGAATGATAGAATTGGGTTTGTTGGCCGTGGCATGTGGACACCTATCCGAGGCTCGCATAGTCAAAAATTTTACGGCCGCTCAAACACTGCTCCATGCAATTAGCAGTATAAACGGCAGCAAACGCGGAGCACTGGTGCTCGTTCCGCATGTATGCTTGATGGAAGCAGCTACGATGATACCTAAAATTGCTCAAGTGTCTTGTCCTAAAATAGGTGTAATTTATCGCCCATTTGATAGTAAACCGCTCGAGAAATTCATTAAAAAATCGAGGGAGAGGTTCGGAATTAAGCTGTTTTCCCGAAAATCAGGGCTCATTGAGGCTATGAGATTGCTACGTGATGGCGGCGTGATAGCTTTGTTCTTTGATCAAAGTGCCGGGTGCAGCGGATATACAACTATGTCCTTTGGCAAATGTACGCAAGCTGCTGCGTTACCGGGAATACTTGCGGCAAAATACGCTGTGCCAGTTTATTGCCTGTATCCCGACAGAATTGGCCCTTGGAAAGCGAAATTGAAAATGGAAAAGCTTTGCCAGTCGTGCCAAAATCCCGTCGAATTGGTTGTCATGGCTAATAGATGGTTGGAGGGAAAGCTGTGTGCCAGCGAAAGTGCCTGTGCCGATTGGCTGTGGGCTCATGACCGCTGGAAGGTTACTTTTAACAGGCCCAATATTCTGTCACTTGACAAATCAAGAAACTGGTTGCCTGAAACCAGACGATTGCTAAAATATAAAACATTTCCGAAGAAATTAAAAGTATTTGTGCGGATGCCAAATTGGCTCGGTGATGTCGTAATGGCAATTCCCGTATTACGCACCTTGAAAGATTCAAGACCGGACATGGAGTTGACGTTGTTATGTCAGCCGCAATTTGTAGAATTACTCAGGCAACTTGGCTTTGCTGAAAAATTTATCGAGCTACCGAAAAAAGGTATGGGTTATTTTTTTAAATTCTTCAAATATAGGAAGCTTTATCCAGACATTCACATTGTTCTTACGCATTCTCTGCGCAGTGACATCGAAGCATACATAATTAATGCGACCGCTCGGCTTGGCATGCATTTCAATGGAGAAAGGCCATTGCTGACGGATGTCTTCAATTTCGGACCAGCATTCGACCGATCTAGTGTTCATCAGACGAGGATATTGAGCACATTCTTCAGAGCCTATGGACTCAAAAAAAAGATTAATTGCACGCCATATAAAATATGCTTGGAAGTTAACCCAGAGCGCATTGTGAGGTACTCAATTGGCGTAATCTGCGGATCGTCAAATGATCCATCGAAGCGCTGGCCAATTGAACACTGGAGGACGTTGCTCGAAAGAATTTTAAATTACTACCCGGACATACATATTAAGCTGTATGGAACGGCTTTGGATACTAAATTAGCCGACAAAATCGCACTTGGGTTGAACAAATATAATATCCAGCAGCTGTGTGGTGCAACCACTTTGGTCGAACTTAGCAAAAGTATGCAGTCCGATGATCTTGTAGTTTCTGGAGATACCGGAGGAATACACATTGCAAATATGTTTGGCAGACCAGTTATTGGCATATATGGCCCAACAAATTCCAGGCATACGGGCCCAATTTTTAGCGCCAAAAAGATCATAATTTACCCGGAAGGCTGCCCACTGTGTGGAGGATTTCCAATGCATGACGTTTCTGCAGATCAAGTAGTTACAGCAATTGTTTCAATCCTAGACGCTGCTACCCTGCCACAAATTTCTGATATTTTAGACCAGCAAGTACGATAACATTCCTTTATTTTTTTCAAAAAATAAAAAAATGGGCTCATGCCGTGGCCTCTATTTTCACAATTTTAATCCTAGTGTTTGGCTACTTATGTGTGCCTTTTTTAAATTTTTCCACGTACCAGTCAATGGTCTTGGTTATGCCAGTGTCAAATTTTTCCCTAGCCTGCCAATTGAGCTCGGTCTTCAGCTTTGTCGCATCAATTGCATAGTGCAAATCGTGACCAGGACGGTCGGTTACAAAGGTTATTAAATCGTGATACTTCCCGCTTTTTGATGGATATTTTTCGTCCAAAATCGAGCAGATCGCATGGGCAACTTGCAGATTACTGTGTTCATTGTGCCCGCCAATATTATAGGTTTCTCCAGCTTTGCCATGGTGAAAAATCAAATCAACGGCCATGCAATGATCCAAAACGTACAACCAGTCGCGAACGTTCTGCCCATTACCGTAAATTGGTATCGGCTGCCAGGTCAGGCATTTCCCAATAATCGTCGGTATGAATTTTTCCGAGTGTTGCTTTGGTCCATAGTTGTTCGAACAGTTTGATATTGTCACATTCAGTCCATAGGTGCGAAAATACGCCCGTACCAAAAAGTCGGAGCTGGCTTTGCTCGCCGAATATGGCGAATTTGGGGCATAGGGCGTGACTTCCGTGAATGCTTCAAAATTTCCCAAAGTGCCGTAAACTTCGTCGGTCGAAATGTGATGAAAGCGGCAATTTTCGCAGCTCGACTTCGGACAACTTGGAGCTGACATCCAATGCCGATATGCTGCATCGAGCAAGTTAAACGTACCAACAATGTTCGCATTGATAAATTCCCGTGGCCCAATAATGGAGTTGTCGACATGGCTTTCGGCGGCGAAGTGTATCACTCCGCGAATGTCACGTTCGGCAAAAATTTTCTCGATCAAGTTACTGTCACAAATATCCCCCCTAATAAACGTGTAATTTGGAGCACCGCTGCATTCGGACAGGTTATCCAAGTTGCCAGCATAAGTTAGCTTGTCCAAGTTTATCACGCTATATTCCGGATATTTGTCCAGGAAATACGGCACGAAATTCGAACCAATAAACCCCGCTCCTCCCGTGATCAAAATAGACCCAAACATTTTTGCAAACTCTTTCTCCAATGGGGAATTACTATCCCGAAATCGCGCTTAATTTTTGTCTTATTCAAAACGGAATAAAATGGTCGTTTTGCTTTCGTCGGATAATCTTCACTTGCGATTGGGTTAATTTTGCATTTTAATCCGTACAGCGCCATAATTTCCATGGCAAAATCATACCACGAACATGCCCCTTCGTTTGAAAAATGATACACAGCTCTTTGGCCGAGTTTTACCTGTGGAATGATGTCAAAAATTGCCTTCGCCAAATCAGAGGCGTAGGTTGGCGTCCCGATTTGATCGGAGACAACATTCAATGATGCATTGGAAATTCCTAACCGCATCATGGTTTTTACAAAATTGTGTCGATGTGGCGAATATAGCCAGCTTGTGCGAATAACTATTGCCGTTTGTGCATTGTCGAGGACGGCACATTCTCCAGCTAATTTTGTCTTGCCGTAAACCGAACATGGATTTGTTAGGTC
>JAITBR010000006.1 GCA_031283485.1 Puniceicoccales bacterium
CCGTCTTCGGAACCGGATGGGCGAATGTTCAGTCAAATTTTCACGGCTGGACAATCGGAAATTTCGGCAACACTGCCGCATTGACCGCCACCGCTTCTTCTTCTGGCAACAACCAAGCACTCGCCGCCGTCTTCGGAGCGGGGTGGGCAGACATCAATTCGAATTTTCACGGCTGGATGATCGGAAATTTCGGCGACAATGCCGCATTGACCGCCACCGCTTCTTCTCCCGGCAGTCAAGCGTTTGCCGCCGTCTTTGGAACCGGATGGGCAACAGGATGGGCGAACAATAACTCGGAGTTCAGCAGCTGGAGAATCGAAAATTTCGACGACCATGCCGTGTTAACCGCCACCGCTTCTTCTCCCAGCAGTCAAGCGTTTGCCGCCGTCTTTGGAACCGGATGGGCAACAGGATGGGCGAACAATAACTCGGAGTTCAGCGACTGGGTGATCGGGAATTTTGGCGACCATGCCGCATTGACCGCCATCGCTTCTTCTTCTGGCAACCAAGCGTTTGCCGCCGTCTTCGGAACCGGATGGGCGAATGCCAATTCGGAGTTCAGCGGCTGGAATATTGGAAATTTCGGAGAATCTCTCATGGCATTTGCCCATGCCCGAGACTATAGTGGCGTATTTGGAGCAGGGTGGCTAAAGGATGATGGCATAACCTTCTCCAATTGGACCATAGGGGACATCGGTGCCAATTCTACGCTATTCTCGACTTCATTCTGCAGCACCATATTCGGTTCCGCGAGACTAAATAATAATGCCTCCATAAATAACTGGACCATTGGTAATATTGGTGATGGCGCCACCCTCATTACATACTCTTCCAACCAAAATTTCACTTACACCGCCAATCATGATTCTACTCTTCGTCAATATTATGGGTCCTTTGGCAGTGTATTTGGTTCCGCATTCAACGAAAGCTTAATCGATAATCCGAATAACTGGACCGTGGAGTTTCGCGGTAACGCGCTGTGTTCTTCCATCGGGGACAATGCCGGCGGCACCACCAATGTGCACCTGGGCACCTTAGGCGGCGATAAAAATAGTGACTTTCGCTTCTATTTTAATGCCATCGATGCACAAAACCCTACGGTGACCATAGCCGCATTGAAGCTTGACGGTCCAGCGGTCATAGAAGACGGAAAGGTAAAACTATCCCTCTCTTCCGATCAAGGGGGGGGGGGACTATGCCAGAGCGATTGCGCTTGGCCAAAACTTTCAATTAAATATTGGGCGCAGCCGAATCATGGGCAGTGATTTTAGGGAAACGGCAATATCCATTACCAATGGAGGAGAAGCAAAGGGCGGTGCTGGAGTGATGAATATTTTCGGAGCAACTGGCAAGGCTAGATTCGGTCCAAATGCGCAATGCTCAATCGTGCGTGCCCACAGCGGCTGGATAATAAATGCCTATGGCCCAATGGAAGATGTTAATGCCGTTGACGTGGATGATCGTTCGGGGGCAGCTTTTAATGCCTACGAAAATTTAAAAAACATTACGTTTGTCAACGGTACAACAAATTCCCTGGGAGTTAGCGACGGTATTGGGACTATAACCTTTAATGGTGGAAATTTGCGCATCGCTAAAAATGGTGATTCCGGCTTCGATGATGCTATGGATGGTCTGAAAAATAAAATGGCATATGTTACCATCATTCCATCCTCTCCAGCGGTGAGGGGTTCAGGCGAAATAGCTCCATCTTCTTTCGCGGAAAATTCGTCTCTCAAGGTGTACAGGGGTTCAAATGAAATCGAGATTAACGCTTCCGATTATCCATGGAAGGGTACCGCCCCCGGTGGTAAGTTGATTCTAAATGCAGATGATCGGTTGGTTTTTCACGTGGATAGCAGTAGGCACAGAAATGGCTCCTCCGTCAATGTCCCAGCGGAAGGAGACAATGATTCCTTCGAATTCGTTAATGGCTGCATTTTTGTTGAAGAAGGCGTTGAAGAGGGCATAGTCTTCAACGGTGGAAAGATAGCAATTGAAAACGATGATCCAAATAATCCCGGATTCTTACCTGCTCATTCCGACTTTTTAATAGTTCAGATGGCACTGTCACCGCGGTTACTGAAATCGGCGGACGAATCTGGAGAGGACGAAGATGATTCTCCGCCAGTTCCCATATCCGGTCTTAGATCTGAACGGCTGCCGGATGTTGAAAATTTATCCCTTCACAGGATAGTAAACGAAGAGGACATCGTTACCAAAGTAATTAAAGGCGGCGGTTACGCAGAATGGGACAGAGTGCTAAATGTGTATGCCTACAGAAATGGCAATGAAGCCGCGCTGTACGTCGGTTCCGGAGAAAGCCCACTTCGTGCTATTCCATCCGCACTCGCATTGCGACAGGCCAACGCCGAGTTAGCTAGCATATCCATTGGCTCGATTTCCCTCCTCAGACATACTATCACAAATCATTTAACCGATGTGAAGAAAAATGGGAATGATCCATTCATAGCCGTTGCCAATGGCCAATTTCGCCAGGACGAAATAAGTGGATTTGGGTACAGCAGCAGCCTATCTGGAGTTGCCGGTGGGTTTGATTGGAAATATAATTTTCTTAATGAGCGCCATTTGTGCGTTGGCATCGCTCTTGGATTTTTCAGTGGACACACTAAATTTTCCGGGGAAGCGAGTAGTAGGGGCAAAAGTGCGGACCATATGATCTACGATGGGGCGATATTTGCTGCCTATGAATCCTTTGGAAAAAACAATTTAAAAACGGACATAAATTTATTTATGGGGATCGGGCATTCTAGGAATAAACTGTATCGCATGGATGGTAATGGGTGTGAATTTCGAGGAAATATGAAATCTAATAACCAATCCGCGAAGATTGAAGTCGTAAAAAATTTGATATCTTTCAATGGGGCACAAATTGGTCCATGGCTATTTATCGACTACAACCACGTTAATCAGAGCGCATATGACGAATCCTATCTAAATGCGAAACAGTATGGAGCTCAATCCCTTTCCAAGGTTAAACATAATTTCCTAGATGCCATAATTGGTCTCAATCTGGAAAAGGAGATTCAAAACAAAAATGATTTTGATAGTGGATTACGCTTATTCCTGAAAGCAGGTTGGCACCATCAATTATTGAGGAAACATTCTTCCGCCACCGTTAAATTTGACGTGCCAGATTTGCGCAATGTTGACGCATACTCCCCACTTTTCGACTATCCAAAGAAATCTGCCGTGGTGTTTGTCGCTGGACTTCGCAAAAAATTTAATCAACACTGGGAAATTGCCGGCCATTGGAATGGTACGTTTGCAAGAAATGTCCGCCGCAATCTCTGCTCCATTTTTTTAGGTTATGACTTTTAAAAACCGCAACAAGTTTGCGCGTGTATGTGCCCACGCCGGCCACAAGATCGCTGCAATCCATCGTGTCCCTCGGCGGACTGATCATATTATCGGCCTATCTATTCCACCAGTCCTTGGGGCGCATCATTCATCGATGTTCCATAGCACGCGCTGGTTTATTCAATGTCCGCGCCCACACGTGCGGTACTGCGTTTCCGTCATGTGAAGGGCGATGTGTGGTGTCCACCATACAAATCTTGGCATTCACATTCAAGATGGCAGTGGGATGTTGCTGTGCAAAAAATCAAATGTGAAGGAATATCGCGAATGTTTGGATTTTGTCAAGTGATCGACAAAAGAGCCTTCGAACCAAGTTAAGAATTGCCCGGCGTAGGATCGTAGAGATTTTTTCATAAAAAACTTGCGTTTCGAATGTTTATGATTTTGTGTATGGGCAAGCGGTTTCCTTGTGGGGAATTAGCTCAGTTGGTTAGAGCATCAGCATGACACGCTGGGGGTCACTGGTTCGAGTCCAGTATTTCCCACCAAGTGGGTCAGAGAGGTATTATTTATGGCAATAGTTGTTCAAGTGCGTAAGGGTGAGGCAATTGATAAGGCGCTTAGGCGTCTCAAAAAGAGGCTCGACAATGAGAATATTTTACGCGATGTGCGCGATAAGCGATACTTTGAAAAGCCATGCCTCAAGCGTCGCAGAAAGGAAAAAATCGCCAAGTTCGCAAATTTTTTACGCTTGCGCAATGAAAACATGTGAATCAGCTGACTGCGGGTAGGCGGAGTGAGCTTTAAATTTAAACTTTTATCTTAGAATTGTAACATGGGACAGCCGAAACGTAAACAATCGAAGCAAAGGAGCCGGAAACGCCGCGGGGCAAATAGGTTCGAAGCTTTTCAACTGTCCAGAGACCCGGCAGCGGGGGCTCTGTTTATGCCACATTGCGTAAATCCTGAGACTGGAATGTACCGCGGGAGACAGGTGATCGAAATTGATGGGTAATGCCGGTAGTTTTTGTTTCGGGAAATGGACGAATGTTTTGATATCGCGATAGCCGTGGATGTTATGGGAGCGGACAGTGGCGTGGGTGCGTTCGTACGCGGTATTGTGCAAGCTATCAAGAATTTTCCCAATGAACTTGATAGAATAGTTTTAGTTGGCAATGAGGATGAAGTGAAGGGGGCTGCTCGTAAGAACAGAATAGAAAAATTTATTAAAAAGGTAGACGTTATTCACACCACGCAGGAAATAGGAATGGAAGATAGGCCAATGTCGGCTCTGCGCAGCAAAAAAGATTCTTCGATGTTTCGTGCGATCGAACTTGTAAGGGATGGCCATGCTGATGGTATGCTAAGCTGCGGAAATACCGGTTGCTTGATGGCCGGTGGCACAATAAGGCTGCGCACGATGCCTGGTATTGATCGACCGGCACTGTGCACCATGATCCCAACGCCGGATCACACATTTGCACTGATAGATGTTGGAGCGAATCCATCTTCGACGGCCAAAAATCTTGTCCATAATGCCGTGCTCGGTTCACACTATTTTAAAACAGTCACGGGTATTGAAAATCCGCGAGTTGGTTTATTGACCATAGGGACCGAAGAGGGCAAGGGGAGTGATCTGATATGTGAAGCCCACAGACTATTGAGACTGGCTTCGCACGAAATAAACTACAGTGGGCCCATCGAAGGATTTCAATTGTTTGAAGATGCCGTCGATGTTGTAGTTTGCGACGGATTGGTGGGGAACATACTCCTGAAGAGCATAGAGGCCATGGCCAAAACAGTTAAGGCGTACATTTATAAGGAAATAAAAAAGAATCCACTGCGAATGCTAGGAGCCGTGCTCGCCGGTGGTGCGTTTTCGGCCATAAAAAGACGATTAAATCCCGACAAATTCAGCGGAGCACCGTTTCTCGGTCTAAATGGCACCATAGTAAAATCCCATGGAGCGAGCTCCGCAGAGGGAATTTCAAATGCATTGAGGTTAACTTGTAAAACGGCGCGGGCGTCGAAGTTTGGGAATTTGTGTGAAATCGTAGAACGTGTCAACGTAGCCATAAGCCAACAGGTATGAGTGAGAAGAGGGAGTGTATTGTAATAAAGGGTATTGGTTCTTACGTGCCAGAACACGTGTTGACAAACGAAGATCTCAGCATGACCGTTGATACGACCGACGAATGGATTCGCACGCGCACAGGAATTAAGGAACGACACATAGCGGCGGATGATCAGGCGACATCGGATTTGTGCGTACATGCGGCCAAATCAGCAATTGAAAATGCAAAAATTAAGCCAGCAGATATTGATTTGATCATGGTTGGCACAATTTCGCCGGATATGTTAACACCAGCAACGGCCGTATTTGTCCAGCATAAACTCGGAGTGAACAACATTCCATGCTTTGACTTTAATTCGGCGTGTGCCGGGTTTCAATATGGGCTCGAAATCGCGAAATTGATGCTGCTGAGCTCCAAATATAAAAACATTCTACTGATATGCGGGGATAAATTGAGTGTCATTACGGACTGGAATGATCGGACAACATGTATTTTATTCGGTGATGGTGCAGGGGCCGTTGTATTATCGCGTGAACAGAGTGATCAGCCCGGTATAGTTGACGTTTTGATTAATTCGGATGGCGCATACAGTGGCGTCTTAAACGTTCCAGCTGGCGGTTCACAGAAACCGGCTTCCGAGCAAACTGTACGCGAACGGAAGCATTATCTGAGAATGGATGGACGTGAAGTTTTTAAACTTGCCGTGCAAAAAATGTGGGATTCCATAGCTGAAATATTGCGGCGCAATGATTTGACTATGGATGAAATAAGTCACGTGGTGACTCATCAGGCCAACATTCGAATAGTGGATGCCATTGCAGATCGCCTAAATATTTCACGGGAAAAAATGCGCATCACTTTGGATAAATTCGGTAACACATCGGCCTCATCGGTCGTATTGGCCATTGACCATTACAGAAAAGCTGGGATTATTTCGTGCGGTGAATTAATTTTGACGGCTGGATTTGGCGCTGGATTGACATGGGGATCGGCAATTGTAAGACTATGATTAGTTGGAAATGTTATGCGAAAATTTATAGCAATATTTGCGCTAGTTGCGGCAGTTTATAACTTGCGAGCCGAGTTACTGTGGAATAGGCATGAGGGTTGGCACAGCAGTCCGAGCGATACGATTCGGCTCGAATCCGGTGATTTCGCCGCCCGAGAGATAATGAACAAAGCCCGATTGGAACAGGAAGAAGGTCGAAATCAGACTGCACTAAAGCTCTATGGCGATGTCTGCAAGAAATATCGAGATTCAGTATTTGCGCCGGAAGCATATTATCAAATGGGGAAGATTCGCAGGCAAAAACGCCAGTACAAGCATGCATTTAAGGCATTTGATGCGATTATAACCAAATATCCGCAATATCCCGGATTTAATAGGGTAGTCAGGGAGCAATTCGATTTGGCGACTTTGTTAAAGGGTGGTTCGCGGCCATATTATTTCGGCGTAATACCAGGATTTAAAGATTACGCGTCGGCAATTGAGTTCTGTGAGAGCATCATTAAACACGCACCCTACAACGATTTGGCACCACTTGCCCTGGTAAACATTTCCGAGCTCGCTCTGAAGGAAAAGAAATCAGCCGAGGCTATTGATGCGTTGGATCGGCTAATTGATGGTTACCCGGATTCGGAATATGCGCCATACGCGTATTTGAAAATTGCGAGCATATGCGCCGGCCTTGTGAAAAGTGTAAAAAATGATCAGGGGGCCACCCAGGAGGCGGTGCACTATTATGAAGATTTTCTAATTTTGTACCCGACCCACGAGCTTGCTGAGGAGGCAAGATGTGGACTGGATAAGATGAAAACTAAGCTTGCAATGAGTAAAATCGACGTTGGTGATTTTTATTTTCAGTCGCATAACAACCCAAAAGCGGCGGTTATAATGTATGAGGAAGCAATTAGCGTCTATCCGAATTCCAAGTCAGCGGCGTTGGCCAAGGAAAAAATCGATTGCGTTAGGGCGGGTAATTTGCCAAAAAAAACCCCCGTCGATTTTTTGTTTGGAAGGTGTAAGCGCCCGTCAGAGAAATTAGCGGCGGAGATTACTGAATCCGATATAAATTCACCTCTCGTGGAAACCATAACAGAGTAGGAAACATGCGTAAGGTTTATGCCAATCTTGTTTCAACTATCGTTCTATGCTTTCTGTTGTGCGGTTGTGTGTGCTATCAGTTTGGAAATGAGTCCAAGTTGCCATTCAAAACAATATACGTTGCTCCCGTGTGTAACGATTCCGTCGTTCCACAGATGCAAGCAGTTTTAAGTACCCAAATCAGGCAAAAACTGCTGCAGTGTCTCGGCGTTAAATTGGTAAGCAGTTCC
>JAITBR010000007.1 GCA_031283485.1 Puniceicoccales bacterium
GATGTACAAGTACATTCGAGTGTTAGCCAGCGAATGAAAAGGGATGGATAAGCGTCGCCATTGGTTCTACGCATTTAAAAGTAAAAAATTTGATAAAAAATATTGACTTAGGGGACGCCAAGCATAAATTATTACAATAAGTGTTAGCCTCTTGAAAGAGGTAATTCCTGAACCGAAAATTAAAAAACTAAATTTAGGAGCGAATAATATGAAAAAAGCACTGGCGATTGCCGGCGGAATACTGAGTTTTGGTTGCTTGGGAGCTTTTGAGACTCAAAATGTTACCCTGGATACGGGCGTTAAATTTTCGTCGGAGTATATATGTCATGGCTATATGCGCGGAAAAAAAGTGTTAGCTCCCCAAGTGGAAGTTGGCATACCAATCCTTGGCAGGGGCAGGATATATGCCGGTACACAAACTGCGCTCGCCATAGATAGTAGTGCGAAGAGTCCGATCGGCGTACCAGCGACGAGGAGTGAGGTTGATCCGTACATTGGGGTGTCCTATGACATAACTGAGCTGTTTACTCTGGATGTTGGGTACATGCATCGTTTCTATACCAATTTGCCACCCCAGAGAGTTATAGTTAACGATGAGGGAGTCGGTGTTCCGTCACCTTTAAACCAAAAACGTAACACGGATGAAATGTATGTCAGCCTAGCGGCGGATATGTTGCTATCGCCATCTTTGCAATTGTTTTACAATTGGGGAAGTAGGGAAATAACCATCGAAGGTAGCGTAACTTACACGTATAATCTCGCACAGTTTGGCATGAACAACGTTGCCGTTGAACTGGGTGCCAAAGTTGGCTATGATAAAGCCAGTAAGCCCTATGCGTGTAAGCGGTATATTGAAGAAAATATGGGCAAGAAACACTTCTTTTATTTTGGAACAAATGCCGATTTGGTGTACCACCTCACCGAACATGCGAGAGTGCGCGCCGGAGTTGCGGCAACAGCGAATAGTGCCAAAAAGGAAGATTGGCCAAACCAGTACTTCTGGCACAAGTCATTCGTATGGTTCAACGCATCCGTTGATTGCTCATTTTAGTGGCGTACGACAAGATGCTTAGTGCCCCTCCACTACTAAGCGAAGGTTTTTGTTACCGGGAACGGACCTCAGTTTAGTGGTCTTTAGTATGACTTTTGGATTTAATTTAGTTTTCTACTCTTGGTGGAGTAGAAAATTTTATGAATAGATCACGCAATTGTTTCTCCGTTGGAGCGGATGGAGATTGAGACATCAAGTCTTGCCCCTTTTGCGTTTTGGGGAATGCAATCACGTCCCTCACGCTGTTTGTTCCGCAGATCATGGCAACTATTCTATCCAGCCCAAGTGCAATTCCACCGTGTGGCGGAGATCCGTACCTAAACGCTTGTAACATGTACCCGAAGCGATTATCCGCCACGCTACTCTCGATTTTCAAAATATCCTTGAATACCATTTCCTGGACATCGGAGTTGTGAATTCTGATGCTTCCGCCGCCAAGTTCCGTGCCATTCAATACAATATCGTAGTGCTGCCCTCTAGCATCAGCGGGACGATCCGCCAAAATATTTTCACCTTCGGGAATTGGTGCCGTAAATGGATGGTGTGTGGCAACGTATCGATTCTGCTCGCCGTCGAATGTCATCAGCGGAAAATCAACCACCCACAAAAAATTAAATGCATCGGCGGGGATGGACAATACACCATATTTTATGGCTAAATCTCGGCATTCCAAGCGTACTCGCCCCAAAATGTTACAAGCTTTTTCCCAAGTATCGGCGGCAAAAAATATGACATCTCCGTCTTCAATGCCCAATTTTGAACGCAGACAAATTTTCTCATCATCGGATAGGAATTTTAAAATTGGCGACTTCCACTGGCCATTTTCAGCTTTGACAAAAGCTAATCCTTGCGCACCCATTGTACGCGCCGCATCTTCAAGCTGCTTCATTTCGCCCTGTGACAAACGTGATAACTTTTTAGCATTGAAGGCTTTAATTACGCCATCATTAGCAACAATTTGCGAAAATGTTTTAAATGACGATGATCTAAACTCATCGGTAAAGTCGTAAATTTCCATCCCAAAGCGCGTGTCCGGTTTATCCGAGCCGTAACTGTCCATTGCATACCTAAATGGCATGCGAGCAAATGGGACTTTTAAGTCGATATCAAGGGTATTTTTCCAGATGCGAGACAGCATCCCTTCGACCAGATCATAAATATCTTCGCGGTCGATGAACGACATTTCCAAATCGATCTGCGTGAATTCTGGCTGCCGGTCTGCGCGCAAGTCCTCATCCCTGAAGCAGCGTGCCAGCGAATAGTAACGCTCAATCCCAGCCACCATAAGCATCTGCTTGTACTGCTGTGGAGACTGCGCCAGGGCGTATACCAGGCCAGGATTTAGGCGACTGGGCACTAAAAATTCACGAGCACCCTCCGGAGTTGTTTTAAATAAGTAAGGCAGTTCGATTTCTAAAAACCCATTTTCGTTCAGATAGTTGCGCACGGTGCTGGCAGCAACATGGCGTAAAAACAGGCGACGATAGCTATCCTTTCTGCGCAGATCAAGGTAGCGATAAGTCAGCCGCAAATCTTCACTAACCTGTTCGGCTTTGGAATCTTCCATCGGAAAGGGAAGGGTGGCGCACACGCTATGTACAATTAAGCTCTCAGCCAGCACTTCGATTTCTCCGGTTGATAGACGAGCGTTGCTTGTCTTCTCCGGTCGCTTGGAAACGGTCCCACGTATTTCAATGACGGATTCATCCCGCAGCGAATGTATACCGTGAAATTTTTCTAACTTTGGATCGAAAACAATTTGCGTGATACCATCACGATCTCGCAAATCCACGAAAAGTAAACCACCATGGTTGCGAATCGACTGGATCCAACCAATCAAGCGAACGCTCTGCCCAACGTGACCTGCATTCAATTCGCCACATTTATGCGATCTTTTCACATGACCTCCCAAATTTACTTAAACAACTCACAGCCCATGAGAAAGAAAATTATTGATGCGGGCAAGTTTTTCTTAATGTATTAGCGACCTATGGTGATGAAAGGGGCAAAGAAAAACAACAATAGGCACAATTTACTCGTAAGCCTTGGATTTAATATTGTCATTCCATCGATCATAATGATCATGTTTGACGACTGGTTTGGTATTTCACCGGCACTGGCTCTCGTTCTGGCGCTGCTGTTTCCAGTGGGGTACGGTGGTTTGGATCTAATTAGAACCCGCAAATGGAATCTTTTTTCGAGCGTTGGATTCTTTAGTGTGTTTGTAACTGGAGGAATAGGGTTATTTCAATTGCCTCGCGAGTGGATAGCGATCAAAGAAGCCAGTGTCCCCATAATATTTTTCGCATTTATCGTGATATCATCGTTTGGTGAACGTACGTTTCTGGAAAAATTGCTACTCGACGAAGATATCTTGAATGCTGATTTAGTGTATGATCGTCTGCAAACAGCGGAAAAAAAAGCAAAACTTCACAAAATTATGCTGCACGCTTCCGTCATATTGGCACTATCATTCGCATTGAGTGCGGTTCTGAACTTTTTATTAGCTAAGGCAGTTGTGCACAGTGAGGGCGGATCTGTGGAATTCACAAAAGAACTCGGGCGCATGGTTGCGCTGAGCTATCCAATTATTGTGCTCCCATGCACGGTTGTTTTATACTGTATGCTGCATTACGTCGTAAAAAAACTGGAACATCTGACGGAATTGACCGCCAATGAACTGTTAGACCTCGGCTAGAGATTTAACCATAATGGCACACGAGAATAACTACGATAGTGGTAAAATGGAAGGTTTATCGGTGTTTAAAACGAGCATGTTTTCTGCGACGAATCCTCTGAAGTTGACATTTGAAATAACTCTACTGCCGCGTCCGAGCACTGTTCCCGGATTCAAAACTGAGTTGCAACCCACTGCGGCATAATCTCCCAGTATAGCACCAAATTTTCGACAATTTGTATCAAACGTCTCCTC
>JAITBR010000016.1 GCA_031283485.1 Puniceicoccales bacterium
GAACATTTCAAAGTGGCACGGAAAGATCAGGCCTTATTGCAGCGATACAAGGAATTACAGGACATCATTGCAATTCTCGGATTGGATGAACTTCCAGAGGAAGACAAAGTGGTAGTTGCACGCGCACGTAAAATTCAAAAATTTTTGTCGCAACCGTTCCGCGTGGGCGAAGTATTTACGGGGATAGAAGGCAAGTACGTAAAAATCGAGGATACGGTCCGTGGTTTCAGTATGATTCTGAATGGAGAGGTGGATAGCATTTCTGAAAATGATTTTTACATGAAAGGTTCGATCGATGACGTGGTCAATTTGGCAAAAAAGTAAGGTATTTGCATGGGTGTAAACTCTTTTAATTTTCCGTTGAAATATTGGTTACGATGAAGCTTTTACTTAGAGTGATCACACCGAATGGCGTGGATTTTGAAGGAGAGGTTGACTCCGTGGTCGTGCCGACGGATAGCGGCGAAATCGAGGTTTTACCGGGACATCGCCCAATAATTACCATCTTGGTCCCGGGAAAATTAGTTTTAAAAAATACTGGAAGTGCTGACGTGTATGTTGTTGATCAGGGGTTCACTCACGCAAGAGGAAATGTGATCAACATCATTACGGATGAGCTTTTAAACATGAATGAAGCCGACATTGAAGAAATTGAGCGGGCAACGAAACGCGCAGAACAGGCTCTCGAAGAAGCAAGGAATAACCGCAGTGCAATGGATTCGATGGAAATAGAGAGACTGGAAGCGAAAGTAAGGTACCAAATGGCTAAGAAGCTTATCTGTAGACACTAAAACTTGCATTACTCTGTCTGCAGCATAGTACGCACGGCGTGGGCGGTTGCCAAAAATACGCAAAGTTGGCTAATGAACATATCTGCGGAATAATCGCTAATCTTGGCGGAAAACGATAGCACAAAGTAATTGGCATTTTTATCTATGGAAATAACTGAGCCAGCCGTAGCAATTTGAAACAAATTTGCCTCCAATGCCCTGCGCATAATAATCTTGCTATCGGATGCTGGCATGAGGGACGAATATAAATAAAAGCTGTCATCACTTTCAAGTAGTTCAAGGGTGCATTCTATTCCATCTTTGTAGAAAAATTTACATTTTTTATTTTCGTCCATGGAAAAATGCTCACCCTTTTGTTCATTGATTGCCTGAAGCCATAGATCCACATTTCCCTTAGCGTCCGTTGTCATGTTGCATTGCCTTTTTTTGGTTTTTCTCAAAAAAACGTGTAACTAGGATAAGGCATCTTTCCAAATAAGCAATAATATTACAATTAAGGGAGAGAAAATATTTGCTGTTTTCAAAAATTTCTATGACTTTATGCAGTTTAAGCACGATTCGTGGATTATCCCTGAACACTTTGATCGTTTTTTGCTCCAAATTAGCGATCAAGATTTTGGCCAGCTCTGAGTTGGTTACTGCCAATTCCTCGGCTAGTTCATTAAAATTGTCATCGATGCAGCTCAACATTTTGTACATTTCAATTATCTTCAAATTGGAATTTGTTTCTGCATTTAACGCATTTAACCAAGATTCATACATGTTCGTGATTTTTTCCAAAATTGCGGAAGTGTGGCACAATTTTGAATGAAACTTGAATGCAATGCATCGACTTAGGATTGTTGGCAAAATATCGTATTTGTTAGTAGTGGATAGAAAAATAATAGTATCATTTGGCGGTTCTTCGAGTGTCATTAGAAACGAATTGGCTGCACATTTATTCATAGCTTCAGCGTGGCGCACATGGGCCACTTTCGCCCTGGAAACCCTCGGCGACATCTGAATGGCAGAAATCAGTGCTCTCATGTCATCGGCTATAATTTGTGAACCTGCTCCACTTGGGCCAATGGTGAAAAAATCGAGATGGCCTTGACAATCATCACAGTCTAAAATTTTGTTCGCAAAGTGCTCAACGACTTTATCTGCGAGCAGAGGATCACTGGACACCAATAGAATCGCGTGAGGAAAATGTCCTTCAGCATACAATTTAGATAAAACTTGAAAGGAACGTTGCTGCTCAATGTCACATAAATTTAGCTTGATATTTTTTTCGAATTTCATCCTGAATGTCGCTAATACTTTGGTCTCCATTGACGACCAAAAATCTGGGGTTATTTTCGGCAATTGACAAATATCCATTTCGCACATCTCCGAAGAATTTAGCATTTTCATGTTCGATGCGATCCGTGCGATTGTTGCGTTTGAGTAGCCTTTGCGCACTTTCTTCGGGGATTATATCAATGATTATCGTCAAATCGGGGAGCAAATTACTTGCTGCAAAATTATTTAAAAACATGATATCCGATTGGGGAATTTTGCGGGCTGCCCCCTGATAAGCGGTTGAAGAATCAAAGAATCTATCGCATAAAACATCAACGTTTCCCCTAAGAGCGGGTAAAATTTTTTCTTCAACATGCTGAGCACGGCTTGCCTCAAATAACAAGAGTTCCGCCTTTGCGGAGAAAAATTTGCCAATGCCACACCCCTTAACAAGGGCTCTAATTTGTTCACCCAATTCGGTTCCACCCGGTTCGCGGGTTAGAACAACGCGTTTGTCGAGGGAGAGCAGCCACTCGGCCAGTAGTTTTATCTGCGTGCTCTTGCCGCAGCCTTCTATCCCCTCAAATGTTATGAATTTTCCCATTTAAATCACATTATCGTTCCTTTCGCTTCCTGAATATTCGGCGAAATTGCGTTATTGACGTAGTACTTGGCCGTTGCACTTCCAAAATTTAAAGCGGATAGTATGTCAAAAGTATTGACGTATTCGCTTAGAAATCCGGCATTGAAATGATCTCCTGCTCCCGTCAAAATTTTTGGGTGTGAAGAAAAATACCCATTCACAGATGCCGCAGTGCCATCATACCCAGCTGCCATCGTGTTTGCGTGCACAAAACAAGCCTGTATATGGAGAATTTTTTGCATTGCTACGGCCGCATCGATCATACTCTCACAAGCTTCAACAACATGTCCGTTTTCCCCGATTGCGGATAAAACGTGGCCCGCTTCCTTCAAGTTTGTTCCAAGGATCACTTTCCCGCGTTTGGCGAAATTCCCCATTATGTTACACATCGTCCGCAAATCCGCTGCTGTGCGTTTTTC
>JAITBR010000028.1 GCA_031283485.1 Puniceicoccales bacterium
TATTTGCTGCGAGTATATGAATTTTTCAGCGCTAGCCTGTACGAGCACGCCATGCTGCTGTGCGACTATAGAAATAACTACAAGTTTATAGTAAATCCTGTATTGCGGAAGGATCAAGCACTTGGATTTGCCATCAAATACAAGGCTGATGAATTTAACATACAGAGTTTGCGGCAAGCAATTGAGGTCTTGAAAGATCTCCAAGACAAGTTAGAAAGTACATCAAATAGGTAATTCATATGGCAGGTGATGATGACAACAAGGCCAGAAACAAAATTTTGGATGAACAGTACGCGCTAGACTATGGCCTGATTAGCATATCAACCATTGGCCACGGTGATAAAAAATTATCACTCCCAAAAACATCGTCATTTGACCCGGGTGATGGTAAAATCGAGGAAAAACTTGGAAAGGTTTTGCAGGTCAAAACGCTACAAAATTCGATGATTAAATTGCTTCGCCCAACAATTACCGATCGCAGTATTATCACTCCTCAACAGTTTAGGATGAAAATCAAGCAAGTTATGGATCTGTTTTCCAGCAGTGAGGATATCAACTCTGCCTATGCTTTAAATCGCGAATTGTTCGATGAAATTTGCGAATTACTCGCGAGTGAGGAAGAAAAGTGCGAATTACTTGATCAATATCGCCACATGTTGCTCATGGGGTGATTTTTGTTGATTTTTATTTCACTACCTATACCCTCCTCTGTAGAAGTTGTTGTGGATACCGGCCAAAAGGAGTTTTTATTGGTGTTGGCGTATTTGTATGTTAGGTACTGCAAATATGATGAGGCATTGATAATTTATCGCGGATTGTTCGAATTTTTCGAAGATGATACGGATGTTTTGCTTGACTTAATTTTCGCGCTCTACGTCACCGGGAGAGCGCAGGAAGCGGTTACATACATTGAAAAATTGGAGGGCATCGACCTCCCGCGCAACAAGGAAAAATTGTTTTTCTTGCTGAAAAGTCATATCGCATGGAGCCTTGGCCGCGATCGGGAATCGCGAGAATCTCTAATTCATTACCTCGGGTTGGAAGAGCAGGACATGCGCGTGCAAGAGGTTTATCCAATGGCAAGTGGGGAGATTTAAGCATATGGCAAAAGGATCACAAGTTGGTGGTGTGATGCGACTATCGAGATTCAACGATGTAGTGTTTGCATTTTTGGTTGTCATGATCATTTCGCTGATGATCATCCCGGTTCCAACACCGGTTTTAGATTGCCTATTGAGCCTGAATCTCACGATCTCCGTGCTGCTCCTGATGATGGCTTTGTATATCCCCAGAACGTTGGCGTTTTCGACTTTCCCAAGTGTCCTTCTCTTTACCACGCTTTTTCGATTGGCACTCAATATTACAACTACACGGCTGATTTTGCTATACACTGATGCCGGTGAAATTATATACACTTTCGGAAATTTTGTTGTGGCTGGAAACTTTGTCGTCGGAGCGGTCATCTTCCTAATTTTGCTTATCGTACAGTTTCTGGTCATTACCAAAGGTGCCGAGCGTGTGGCTGAGGTGTCCGCTAGGTTCACCCTGGACGCTATGCCTGGCAAGCAAATGAGCATTGATGCAGACGTACGCGCCGGAGCGCTGGATAATGACCAAGCGAAGGTAAAACGCGACGAACTTGGCAGGGAAAACCAGCTGTACGGATCCCTCGATGGAGCTATGAAATTTGTCAAAGGGGATGCAATTGCCGGTTTGATTATCACAACTATTAATATCATCGCCGGCTTGATAATTGGCGTTTTCCAAAAAGGTATGCCCGTTGAAAAAGCATTAAAAGTGTACTCCATTCTGACCATCGGTGATGGCCTAGTGTCGCAAATTCCAGCTTTGTTGATTTCTATCACGTCCGGCGTTATAGTTACCCGCGTGGCTTCAGACGATGCCACTGCCCTCGGATCTGACATTTGTAACCAGGTGTTTGCTCAACCAAAGGCGATGGTTTTGGCTGGTGTCATGGTCTTTTTATTGATGTCGATTCCCGGTTTTCCAAAGGCGCCATTTCTAATCCTCGGTATGCTTCTGCTCGTTGTTGGCAAAAAAATTCTCAAAGCTGCCACCCGCGGCAAGGGAGGAGGGAGCGTTACCCATGCAACGAAGAGTGGAGGATTGCCATCGGACGCCACTCCAAAGGGGTCGTCCAAAGCTGATGAGAACGATTTTTCTGTAACTGTTCCGTTAATGCTCGACGTTGCAACGGCCATCGAGCAATCCGTAGAGCCCGATGTTTTGAATGACCAATTGATACAGGTGCGCCAGGCTCTATATTACGATCTCGGCGTGCCATTTCCAGGTATTCATTTGCGGTTCAATGAAAACTTAACCGATGGCATGTATCAAATTATGCTCCAAGAAGTGCCAGTTTCTCAGGGGAAAATTCTTGCCGGACATGTCCTGGTGCGAGAAGCAAAGGACAGTTTGGGAATTTTGAATATACAGTATACCGAAGAAAAACCATTTTTACCAAATATGCCGGCGCTGTGGGTTGATAATTCTCTGATTCCGCAGCTGGATCGTGCAAACGTGCAATATATGAAGACTCCGCAGATTTTTACCTATCATTTGTCATTCATTTTGAAAAAGTATGCCTCCGAGTTTTTGGGTCTACAGGAGACGCGCTTTTTACTCGAAAACATGGAAAAAATGTTCCCCGAACTCGTTCGAGAAGTACAGCGCGTGTTGCCGGTTCAAAAGATTGCTGAAGTGTTGCAGCGTTTGGTTCAGGAAGAAATTTCCATACGCAATTTACGCCTAATCATGCAGTGCTTGATAGAGTGGGGACAAAAGGAAAAGGAGCCCATATTGCTCACGGATTACGTGCGTACTACACTCAGGAGGTATATCAGCTACAAGTACAGCGGTGGGCAGAATATTTTGGCCGTATATCTGCTTGATCCGTCCGTTGAGGATGCCGTTAGGAAAGCCATTCGCCAAACCTCTGCGGGAAGCTACCTCGCCCTGGAGCCGGACATGGCAAAAAAAATTGTCGAGGCCATTAAGGAAGAGGTTGGCGACTTTACGCATGAAACGAATCGGCCGGTGCTGTTGACCAGCATGGATATTCGCCGCTATGTGCGCAAACTTATCGAACTGGAATTATACGAGTTGCCAGTCCTGTCCCACCAAGAATTGACCGAAGAAATTACAATTCAGCCACTCGGGAAGGTCATGTTACCAAAGTAACTCGCTTTCTGGAAATTTTATTCAACGCGTTGCGTGAAAAGTTTTGACATTTGCCATTAGAAATTTTATCCTCCTCCCTCAGGGGTGCATTTGGAGGAGAGGATGGATGAAAAGAAACGGGGCATACCTGCTGAAGTGCAGGCTCAAAACGACAGGATATTTGCCGAAGTGCAGGAGCAAATCGCAAACGATAAACGAAAAAACGAGGAATATCTCACCCGTTCCGAACGCCAAATAAAAGAAAACGAGTCGATGGAGAAAACATTG
>JAITBR010000029.1 GCA_031283485.1 Puniceicoccales bacterium
TATTAATTTCACTCCATGGGTCCGGAGTAAGTTGCTTGATCCCCAATGCAATTTTTTGCTGTTCAGCGTCAATACTCAGCACAATGGCATCCACCTCATCACCCTTTTGGAGAAATTCATTTGGATTATTTACCGCACGAGTCCAACTCATGTCACTCACGTGAACCATACCATCTATACCCTCTTCCAATTCAATGAAAGCGCCGTAGGTAGTCATGTTGCGAACTTTTCCGCGAACGTGCGCCCCAACTGGATAATTTCTGTAAACCATTTCCCACGGATTTGTTTCAAGTTGCTTTAAACTCAGTGCGATTTTTTGATCTTCCTTGGAAATGCCAATTACCTTGGTCTCGATTTCATCGCCGATTCTAACCATCTCTCCCGGCTTATTTATGCGTTTCGTCCATGACATTTCCGTAATATGAACCAATCCTTCCACGCCGCTTTCGAGCTCAACGAAAGCACCATAGGCGACCATATTTACGACACGTCCGGTAACAGTTGAGCCAATTGGATATCGGCGTTCGATATTATCCCACGGATTCTGCATTGTTTGTTTCAAGCCAAGCGAAACACGCTCCTTTTCGCTATCGATGCCGATGATCATTACGTCCAACTCCTGCCCCGCGCGGACAACTTCAGTTGGATGCGTTATTCTGCCCCAACTAATGTCGGTAATGTGCAGCAAACCGTCCAGTCCATCGATATCAATAAAAACGCCATAATCTGTAATATTTTTGACAATTCCCCTTCGTATGTCTCCAACTTTGATTTCGTTCAACAGAGTCCTGCGCTTTTCCTGGCGCTCTTCCTCAATCAATTCACGGCGTGATACGACGATATTTTTACGATCCTTGTTAATCTTAACTATCTTAAAATCATACGTTTGACCAACATACTGCTCAAGACTAATTGGAGCCTGTGTATCTATCTGGGAAGCCGGCAAAAATGCATCGACGCCTATGTTAACGATCAAACCACCTTTAACCTTTCCCTTAATGCGTCCCGGGAGAACTGATCCTTCCTCGCAGTTTTCTACAATCAATTCCCAATTTTTCTTTTGCAAGGCTTTGTCGTGGGAAATTACCGGATTTCCGTTTTTATCTTCGAGATTTTCGATATAGACATCAACTTCTGCACCAATTTCTAAACTGTCCGGATCATCAAATTCGTGCATTTGAACCACGCCTTCGGATTTTCCTCCGATGTCAACAATAACTTCATTGCCGCGAATTTCGGTAACGACACCGGTAACAACCGAATTCATCCGTAAAGCCTCAACTGGGTGCGATGCCAACAGGTCTTCCATAATTGTGGAGATCATATGATAATTCTTTCTTCCCATGGGGAAGGGTTAAGGTTAAAACACCACTTCCGAGCACCATGCTCCTGTGTAAAATTGCGATTAAAATGCCTTTGAAATCAATAAATTCAAGATAAAATTTTTATTGTAGCAAATTTGTTTGCAAAAACTCGATGCGAGTGCTTGCTAATTTTTGTGCTAATTGGTGGTTTGCAAAAAATTTCATTGATCGATTTTCCTGGAAAAATTGCCTCTGTGGTTTTTACACAATCCTGTAATTTTAGGTGCCCATTTTGCCATAATGCAACTCTGGTCGACCCAAAGCTATTCGGCGGCACGCTTCCGGAAAGTGAAGTTTTGAGCTATTTGGATACTCGCAGAATGCGCGTGGAAGGTGTTGTTGTGAGCGGAGGTGAACCGACTTTGCAGGCAGACCTCAAGCAATTTATGGGGAAAGTGAGGGACATGGGATTTTGTATAAAATTAGATACAAACGGGACTAAGCCTAACGCCATAGCTGATTTAGTTATGGCGGGATTGATTGACTTTGTAGCCATGGATGTCAAGCATGATTTTGCCAAGTACGATTTGGCGTGTGGTGTACGTACTTCGATGGAAGATATAGCCAAAAGCATCAACTTCATAAAAATTTGCGGCATTGACTATGAATTTCGCACAACGGTCGTCCCCGGCATTCACTCGGTAAGCGACATAGTGAATATCGCGAAAAATATAGGCGGTGCCAAAAAATTTGTGATACAGGAATTCGTCCCCGATCACGCTATGGATACCAATTTACGGAACAAACCGCAGCAATCGTTATTCGATCCAGACCACAAAGAAAAGTTGGAAAACATCAGAAATGAAAGTTTACAGTACGTCTTAAGTTTTGATGTTAGGTATGCCCACTAGGTTTGTTTTCCGTAAATGTCATTTAATTCGCGGATAGCTTCGTAGTAAGTTTCCAACTTGGTTTTTAAATCAACGTCCAGATCTTCATTTTTTTCCGCCTGCGCTGCCAATGTGTAAATTTCTGAAATTACTTCTTCCAGAGCTTTTGACGAAGTTTTTTGTCTCAAATTTTTTTTGACGTCCTCCAGCGCGAGCGTAAATCCAATGCTTCCCTGTGGCAATCGCATAGCCTCACGGATGGCATATTTGGTAAATTCGTAAAAATTTACAAAATCTCCAAATGCGCAGGCGCGCTCCATGTTTATCATGGCTTTTCCCAGTTTATTGCTATCTTTTTTGCCGATTTCCGATTTTGCGGAAATATTATTGCGATAGAATCTTAGAATAAAAATTCCAAGAATGGCAGTCAAGATGCACCATACCAATATCTTGGCTGTAAAATTTGCACCCATCACCATTTTCTGGTGGGTATCAATTGTTCGATCGCGAGCAGACAAAAGCTAATCTCCCAAAGCAAAATATTTACATCCAAGATCCCATTGTCATACGCATTCAAAAATGCCAAAATTTGGCCAACATTTTGCTCAATCTGGATAGCGACTTTGAACTCACATGGCGATAGACACAAAAGTATACCGGATACCAGGAGAAATAAGTTTTTTGCAAATCTTTTCCATTCACTGCAATTTATGAGTACTTTCGATAAATTTCTATCCCGTATTATCTTGCGCAGCAAAAATTTGCGTCTCAATTCGCCGTAAATTACACAAAATATCCCTAGTATGGATAATGTGATTATTTTTGCGGTTACACTCATGGCAAAGTCCTCAGTGCAGTATTTCTGAGTAAGATTTCGCTCATGGTGGCAAATGCTGCAAATTTTGCCAAAGGGAAAGATAGTTCCGTTCCACAGACTGAAATACCACACAGTGCAAAATTTACCGATGCGAGGGAACATAGGCGCAGAATAAATAGCCAATCTCTTTGCTTATACCCTATCTGCCTATTGGCCTGCTTTACGAACTGTACGTTGGATAGGATGATCGTACCAAGCTTGATTTTATGTCTGACAAAAATCAAACTAAGTATAGTTGGAAACAGCAACAAAAATGTTGGATACTCTATTTGCATGGAGAAAATTTTTTCCTAGACCTGCTGATTTCAAGTATCAGTTTGCAAGCTTTTTTGTATATTCCACGCTGTTGGGCAACGGTTAATTCTCGTTTGGCAAAATTTACTCGATCAGATAACGAAAAAATCTCGGTAGCGAGGCTTGAAATTTTCCAGTTATTTGTAATATCATGGGTGAGTTTCGCCAGTATTTCATCACTGGTCTTGGCTCCATCGATGTATTTAAACTTTACCGATAAATAGTGTCTTATCGCCGCTATGAGTAAGCTTATGAAAGCTCTGCTCGAATTTTTTCCGATATTTCTTCTGGCAATTTTTAGATCGCCGATGGCTATTTTCAGGGGACTCAATTTTCTTTCAGTTTGCCGAGGAACTTTTGCTATTTTTTTTGAGAAATATTTCCAAATTATCACCACCAAGGCAACCAGGAATAAATATGAAAAACTTCTCATTAAACTTAATTGATGCCAATAGTAGGACAAATTTTTAAAATTTCATCGGGGAAGCAACAATTTTCTTGCGAATGTAAAAATTTTCACCAAACTAGATGCGGGGGGTTGGATGAAAAAAATATATTTTGTTATTATCGCCGCTTTTGCTTATGCGATGGCGGCAGCAAATGAGCCCATGGGTGAAGCTCTCACATGGGACGAAAATTCGCATTTAGTTCAAATAAACGGCGCAGAACGGGAAACCTTAACCGGTTTAAATGCTGTAAAAGCTCACCCAGAGTTTGTCAAAATTGTGCCAGATCTACACTTTCTAATAAAGAGGAGTTACCGATCAACAAAACGCAACGAAAATCAACAATACGAGGAAGTGCGCATGTTGGAGCAGGACGAACTCGCGACGATACCTACCACCAACCACAATTGGCATTGCATAAGGAATTTTCAAGGGCAACAGGGAACATTCGTCACTCCAAACATCGGTTGGAGAATAGTTAAGGGTGTTCTTTCAATGTTCTCAGGCGGAAATTTAATCACTGAAGTCGATTATCCCGGATTCGTTGCCTATAGGACGGACTATGGCAGTGATGATGGCATAATTTGGCTCGCCATCGTCCTGCGTGGTTCACAAGGCGAAGATTTTCAACCGTTTAGCGGGATGCTTGGGTCAAGCTGGATAACAAATTTCAGCGCCGGAGCAGCCAATCTTGACAAAATAAATTTCCCTTTTGAAGGAGAGGTGCATTCCGGGTATTTAAACAAGGTCCTAGCCTGTAAAATATCAATGTACAACGCGGTCAATCAAGCCCTGGAAAGCATAGGTCAGGACAATTTTTACAGAGTGAGGTTCGTTGTCACCGGACATTCACAGGGTGGAGGATTGGCTCAAATAGCATTGCCAATGATAATAAAGGAATTTTCGTACATATACGAGGATAATCACGGCACAAATTCCGAATTTAAAAATGATGAAACCCCACGTTTTTTTGGATACTTTATGTCAGCTCCCCGCATAGCTTGTGGGAAAAGTACTACAAAATCTTTTAATAAGTACACCGGTAAGCATAATATGATTCGCCACTCGGCACATGGAGATGTTGTTCCGATGCTGTGCATGCCAGATTACCATGCCTTGGGTGTTATGGCTCTGGATCCTTTTTATGACGTATTTTGCAGAAGCATAAGATCGGAAATTGCTCACTGCAGCCTCAGTGCGCTGTTTATCGAACTAAAACGCCTGTTCGATCCGGATAAATTTGACATGGATGAAAAAAATGATACTTGGACTGCGAAGGATAACCCTCGAGTTAAAATATATTGGATCGAGATCGCCAAAGCCGCCAAAATTTACGGATCAAGGCACATCTTTCGCAATTCCCCTCCAATTGCCTTATTCAAAGATCTTTTAATCAAAGGGATTGCGAGTGCCAATAATCCGAGAGAATTCGAGGAACAGGAAGATTTTTCAGATCTGAGTGATGAATTCATTGTGGGATTGATGAAGGAGTGGTACGATGTCCGAAATATAAAACTCCTGATAAATCGTTTTGCCCTCTTTGGAGACATAAAGCTAGATGAAAAAAGAAAAGAGAAAATTTTCATGATTTCGGATCAAATGGAAGAGTGGCTAGGTAGTGGCGAAACCTTTGGATTTTCGGCTGCGACCTCATGCGTAAGCTCATTGAATGCTGTCAGTGAAACGGCAAACACACTGAAAGGATTCGGTTCGAGAAATTTTGAAAAATATTCTAACCTCATTGATGGCGATACTTCTATTTCTGCCGATGCACTGTCACCAATTGGCGAGATTTCGGCCATGGCTATAGCCCACTTCGGGTCGCGCTCAAATTATTACAAGCAGAGCTTGTTCGACAGAAATCTTCCGAGCAAGGACATAAATTTAGCCCTGCGCAACGGAGCCGAACTACTGAGGCCAAAAAAGAAAAACGAAAGGTGTATATTTATTTACGAAGAAGGGTTACCAAAAACTCTAGTGGACCTCTGCGAGTCACAGAATCAAGAATGAATAGATTACAGTTTTTCCAGGGCAAGCATGATTTGAAAAGCATTTAGGGCGGCACCTTTTCTTATCTGGTCACCGACTACCCACATACTTAGGCCGTTTTCAACAAAGGAGTCTGTCCTCAATCTGCTAACCTTGCAAAGATCTTTCTCGCTCACATCGAGGGCACACGGGAAAATGCCTTCACCGCAGAAGTCTATGTTTTCACTTTGCTCCAAAGTACTTTTGGCTTTGTTCAAATCAACCAATTTTTCAAATGAAGCAAAAATTGACATCGAGTGTGCCCGCATGACCGGTACTCTCACGCAAATTGCGGAGATCCTCAAATCATTTCGGGCTAGAATTTTTTTACTTTCATCGCTCATTTTTTGCTCTTCAACGGAATAACCCGTTTCGTAAATTTCTCCAATTTTGGGAACGGCATTGAATGCAATTCTATGACCAAATGTATCAATTGCCAGGCTCGAATCTCCTTCCAAATCATTCATCAGTGCTGAGATTCCATTTTTTCCCACACCCGATACGGCTTGGTAGGTGGAAACGCAAAGGCCTCTAAGTCCAAATATTTCGTGCAATGGTGCAAGAGCCATCAGGGCAATAATCGTTGAACAATTCGGATTTGCTATGATGTTCCTGTGATTTTTTAACGTTTGGGAATTTATCTCCGGAATGACGAGTGGCACATCATCCCGTAGGCGGTATCTTGAACTATTATCTATGCAAACAATCCCCCGTTTACTAAAAATCGGAATAAATCTCTCGCTCACTCGAGGGCACACACAAAAAAACATATAATTAAGATCGAATGAGACATCTTCGGCCAATTCAATGACTGAAATACTCTCACCTCTGAAATTCAAATACATACCAGATGAGTGTCCGGATGCAAAAAACCTAAGGTCATTCACCTCAAGACTACTTCGCTCGATTATGGACACCAGCTCTTGCCCAACTAGGCCCGTTGCCCCAACGATTCCGATTTTTAAGCCACTCATCTGGTAATTTTAGTTTGCTCTAGAGAAATTTTTAGCAATAACCGCATCGGTGTGTTTCCCGCTGGCCAAAACGTATCTTTGGATATCGTTTCTGGTAATGTGCACAGCCACCGATCCCGGCTTCCACACTCCTTTCTCCGCGCGTTCAATAATCTTGCTCCGCGCACCCATGGCAAGAATCGCTCTGTCGAGTTCGGCTATCTTTTGTTCATAGGAAAAACAGATGTGCTCCAAATTGCCTATCGAATACCCGCGGCCCATAATGTGCTGTCGAGAACGCACCAGGGCGAGCGATAAACAAAACAAAACCAATCCCAAAATTGCCGTGCACAGAAACGGGCAACTCGAATTAAATTTGGAAGTATTTTTAGTCATTTGATTTTCTCCAATACGCGCATTTTAGCCGATCGGCTTCTGGGGTTTAATTTAATTTCGCTTTCGCCGGGGATGATTGGCTTAGCGGTCATAATATTTGCAAATTTTTCTCTAAACTGTGATGGCCCGCTATCGCCCAAATTCACGGCTTGACCGGCCATTTGTTTAAAAAAGCATTTAACAATTCTATCCTCCAGCGAATGGAACGATATCACCACCAATCGACCACCAGGACACAATTTACCAAACAGAGGTAGCAAAGCCTTTTCTAGGGTGTCCAGCTCACCATTAACGGCAATCCTGATCCCCTGAAAAGTTTTTGTCGCCGGATGTATTTTGGCATTCCTTGCCCCGTGGACGTTGGCGGCTATCAAGCTGGCAAATGAATCGCCGTAAATTAGTGCATCTTTCCTGCGATTTTCAAGCACCAGGGAAACTATTTTCTTCCAATTTCTTTCCTCTCCAAAATCCCTTATAGCTTGCACCAATTCACTTTCACTGGCAGAGTTTAAAAACTCTGCCGCCGTCCTACCTTGAGAATTGTCCATTCGCATGTCGAGCTTAACGTGTTCCCTAAACGAAAACCCGCGCAGCCTATCTTCCAATTGAAAGGAAGAGACTCCAAGATCCATCAAAATACCATCCAAAGTTGGTAGGCACATACTCTCCACATGGGCAAAATTTATGTTGCAAAAGGCAAATCTACCGGCGTACTTTTGCTGCAAAGTGCGAGCACGTTCCCTCGCCTCTGGATCCCTGTCAATTGCGTAGACAAAATTATCGGTGGAATGGTCTAATATCGCGGAGGTATGCCCACCGCCACCGAATGTGCAGTCCAAAAATTTTCCACCTTCACGCGTGCACAAGGCATTCACTGCCTCGCTTAGCAAAACTGGCCGATGACTGTTCAATGACTCATTCACAAACCAAGTTTGGTTAAAATTTTATTTATTTCATCCCGTTGGCAAGATTTTTCGTCCATGTATTTGCCATAGCGCTCAGGCTTCCAAATGCTAAACGTCACAAAATTCCCCACCACAATTGCTTCTTTTTCCAAATTGGCGTGTGACAGCAAAAATTTGTTGATCTGCACCCTGCCTTGGGAATCGCAGATGAGCTGATCAGCCTGTGAAAAAAGCCTTGTGAGAATTCTCTGGCCTACATCGTCCCCGAGACTAACTTCCGCCACTTTTTCACTTAGTTTTTCGACCATATTTGGCGGATACACGGTAATACAACCTGGCGGACTCGGCAACGCCAGATAAACACAGTCGTTCCCCTTCCCAAATCTCCATTTTGCAGGCAAAGCTACGCGCGCTTTTGCATCTATGCTGCGAATGTGCTCACCCACATAAATGTTAGAACCTCCAGCCATCTACACACTTTTCACCACTTTTCACCACTATCAACCACAAAAAGACACATGTCAAGCAATTACATTAAAAAAATTAGCTGAAAATTAGTTAAGTTTGTGAGCGAAGTTCGCTGTGTCGCTGCAAATTCCGCTCCAGAACAAAAATATATTGACATGCCAAATTGTTGACTCATGAATTGCACTGCTTTGTGAGTGGGGTAGTAGTTCAGTTGGTTTAGAATGCCAGCCTGTCACGCTGGAGGTCGCGGGTTCGAGCCCCGTCTATCCCGCCATTTTAGAGTCTTGGCATCTGTGGTTTTCTACGCCTAGGGACCTGTGAATTATGGTGCATTTTTTTACAAAAGCGTTAAACCCAAATACTTCTCTTATTTTGTGGACTATTTCAGACTCGAGCTTAGCATCTTGAAAAATACAGAAGCAACCACTTCCACTTCCGCTGAGCATAACTGAGTGTTGCAAGCGTTCCTCCAGTATGGCCAATTCGCTGCATACATCGGATGCAATCTGAGAAAATGTGTTGAAAAGTGGAAGATGCGGTTCGAAATTATTTACACTTACCACCAATTTATCAATGAACTCCACGGCTCGATTTTTCGGAACATACAACTCGGGCCTGGATTGTAGATTTTGATAGGCTTTTTTAGTGTTCACGCCGACGTTCGGCTTAAATAATATTATGCAATATTTTGCAAGGTTCGCACAAAAAGCGTCGTCAAGTTCCCAAAACCTCTCCCCTACCCCGCTCACAATCATAGGTTTATTTTTGATAAAAAATGGACAATCGGCCCCGAATAGTAGCGCAATTTTACACAATGTTTTTTCCTCAAAATTGAGGCAATAATGTTCGTTGAAAAATTTCAAAATTGCAGCAGCATCACTGCTGCCACCGCCAAACCCAGACATGGGTGGAATATTTTTCTCCAATTCAATGTGAAAATTTTTGCTTACGTACCGCTTCATGTAAGTGACAACTTTGCCAACGATATTTCCCGACAGTAGCGATTTATCGTTCACGGCCAAGCTGTCCTTTTCGGCTTCCCCTATCGAGATTCTGTCACATAAAGACACGGGAACATTTAATGCCATCAAATTGTGGTATCCATCGCTGCGCCTACCGGTAACGGCCAGAGAAAGATTTATTTTAGCATTGGCAAAAATTGTTTCCATGGGAAGGTTTCTGGCATTAATACCACCTTTGCCGTAAGATTACAAGTTGACTGTTGCGGTGATTTATTTATCACTCACCCATCGTTTTATGTTGTATAAGCGTGTTATTCTGAAATTCAGCGGTGAAATTTTGAAGTCAACCAGCTGTTCGGACATTATCGATTATGCCACCATCGAAAAGCTGTGCGATATTCTAAAAAATTTGCACAGCTGTGGTTTGGAAATGGGGTTGGTACTCGGTGGTGGAAATATTTTTAGGGGATTGTCTACCAGCGCCTCCACAGGTTGCAGTCGTACGCGTGGAGACTACATGGGAATGCTGGCTACCGCCATAAATTGCTTGGCCGTGCAAGATGGGCTCGAAAAATTGAATCTTGCTTCATGTATCTATTCGGCCATCCCAATGCCTGATATTTGCGATACGTTTACCATCAGAAATGCGTTGCGAGATATCAGTGAAGGTAAAATTTTGCTCCTCGCCGGAGGGACCGGGAGAGCGTTTTTTTCAACGGACAGTGCAGCGGCTTTGTGTGCAAGCGAGCTTCAGGCCGATATCGTTGTTAAGGCGACAAAGGTTGATGGAGTATACGACAGGGATCCAAAAAAATTTCCCGACGCAAAGAAATTTGATGTAATTTCTTTTGCCGATGTTTTGAAAAATCGATTCCATGTAATGGACTCAACGGCTTTTTCATTGTGCATGGATAACGACATCCCTATTTTGATTTTAGATGCTACGAGCAATATGGACAGCATAGAACGTGCACTGCTAGGTGAAAAGCTTGGGACTTTGGTTAGTAATAATGATGGAGAATAGCTTATGGATATTGATGCTTTGATAAAAAACACTAAAAGCGCCATGGAAAAGGCAGTTGAGCATACGCACAGTGAGTTTAATTCATTGCATACGGGAAGGGCTTCCGCGAGTATGGTAGACTGCGTCGTTGCTGAGATTTATGGGTCTCAAATGCGGATAAAAGATATTGCAGCAATTACAACCTCCGACTCGTACACAATACGAATTCAGCCGTGGGATAGGGAAAGTTTAAAACCAATTGAAAAGGCCATTACGGCGGCGAACATCGGTCTAAATCCGGCGGTTGATGGCATGGTCATTCGGTGCAATGTTCCCGAAATGAGCAAGGAGAGACGCCAAAATTTGTCAAAAGTCGCGAATGCGATGGCGGAAGAAGGCAAAGTGAGCGTGCGTAGCGTTCGCCGCGATGCGCTCGATTTGCTTAAAAAAGCCCAAAAAGCCGGTGAAATTTCCGAAGATGACTTGAAACGTTTGGAAAAGGATGTCCAAAAGTTAACGGATTCTTCGATTGCCGAAATAGATGAATCACTGGATAAAAAAGTTGCTGATCTAATGAAGGTGTAGGGATGGATATTAAACAATTTTTAGCTGATTATGTATCATTCCAAAGCGTCTCCTGCGACCGCTCCAAGGTTGCTGACATGAAATCAGTGAGAAAATTTCTATTAAAATTTTTCTCAAAAATAAATTTTAAAGCAAAGGAAATAAGTACCAATTTACACAACATCATTCTGGCTAAGAACAATCACAAGGATGGGCAAAAAAGTGTGCTCTTATATGGACACTATGACGTTCAACCGACGGGTGAGGGTTGGTCAAGCGATCCATTTGTCCTAACGGAAAAGAGTGGGCGCTTATGCGCACGCGGAGCCTCAGATAACAAAGGTGGAAACGCGGCATTCCTTGTGGCATTGCATGACATCTTTACTGAAAATGAAAATTTTCCGCTAAACGTCACCGTAATTTTGGAAGGCGAAGAGGAAGTTGGAAGTCCAAGTATGCCGGTATTTTTGCAAAAATATTGCGATGAATTGGTGGCTGATTTTGCCGTTGTTGCCGACACGTGGAGCATTGATGATGATAACATTGTCATAACGTCAGGGCTGCGCGGCGTGGTAGGATTTGAACTCAGGTTAAAATCCGCCGAGCGCGACATTCACTCCGGATACGGCGGTTCAATAATAAACCCGATCAGGGAATTGACCAAACTTTGTGCGAGCTTCCACGATTCCAAAGGGAAAGTTAATGTTCCGAGATTTTACGATGACGTTGAAAAGCCATCCAATTTCGAACTGTCGCAAGTGGAGATGCTACCATTTACCGAGGAGGAATTTTTAGAGTCCATAGGAGCAAAAAAATTATCAACGGATAAAGTGCCGTACTCCACCATCAATAGCTCAAGATTTTATCCAACTTTAGAATTTAATGGCATTTCCGGTGGATACAACGGTGTCGGTATCAAAACGATAGTTCCAAGCGAAGCTTCTGTCAAGGTGACTTGTCGATTGGTTCCGAATCAGGATTGTGAAAAAATAAAAAGTTGCATACACGAAGCAATTTTAACGAAAGTTGACACCAATTTGGAAGTATCCCTGACTTTCGAAAAATGTGCCAACCCTTGCAATTTGCAATTGGACAAAATTCGCCGGGAAAAAACTTCTCCAATGGAACGGTATTTGAAAATCGTTGACCGGGAAATTGAAAGCATTTTTGGACGCAAGCCGCTCTACCTTCGCGACGGAGGCAGCATCCCGGTGATCCCCATGCTAAAAGAAATTTTAGAAATTGACTCCATATTGATCGGACTTTCCTCCTCCGAGGATCGCATCCATGCGGCAAACGAGAGTATTTCGATAAAAATGCTGGAACGAGGACGGGAATTTTTCAAAAGATTTTTGACCAAACTTTCCCAATGAAGCTGAACATTGAGTTGCTCAAGTGGTGCAAAGAGAGCAAAAACAGGATAAAAGTTTTTCGATGCATAGCAATTGCGATATTTATTTATTTATTTTGCGGTTTATTTTTTCGCCAAATTGTTCAAAACTCGCATTTTCGGCAAAAATTACGGCGGCAGAGCATCCGCAGGATCATTTTGCCAGCCATGCGTGGGAACATATACGACCGCAATGGTAATATTTTAGTAACGAATAGGCCTATATTTTCACTGAACCTATATTTGGACGAGTTGTCTCAGGATTTTCGCAAAAAATTCATAAAACGCGTTAGGGAATGTTCCAAGTTCGGAAAAAAGTTTGATCGTGAGCAAATTCGTACGGAAATCCGTGAATTAGTTGTCAATGAAATTTTGAGTACTGTCGAAAAAGCCGTAGGCAAGCACATTCACATTTCTGGGCAAAAAATTAACAAGCATATAAGCCAACGTCCCATGCTTCCAATGACGGTTTTGTACGACATTTCCACTGAGGATTGCAGCAAATTAATCGACATCCTGCCGATATCTTCGCCGTTGCAAATTGATGCGAACTTGACCAGGTACTGCCCAAACAACGAACTCGCTTGCCATGTTTTGGGCTACACGGTCCTTGTGGAAAACTCACGTTACACACAGAAATATGGCGACCATGTGCGCGCATTTGCCGTTCGAGAACAAGTTGGGAAAAGCGGCGTTGAAAAATGTGCTGATCACATTCTATCTGGTGAAGCGGGCTACGAAGCATGGATAGTTGATCATACCGGAGCAAAGAATAGTTTGGACGAAAGGGTTGAGCCAGAAGATGGCAATCCAATTTATTTGTCCATCGACATAGACTTGCAAGCAGCTGCTGAACAAGCTTTGGTGAAGTACACCGGCTCAGCAGTCGTAATTGATGTTAATTCGGGGGAAATTTTGGCTCTAGCTAATTCGCCGTCCTATGATCTAAATTCTCTCTATCCGTCAATTGCAAAGGATGTATTCGACAAAATCAGCGAGGAGGGCGGCTGGCTCAGCCAGGCCATACAGGGATTATTTCCGATTGGATCAGTATTTAAACTCATAAGCGCAGTAGCATTCATAAAATCTGAGAAAATTGATGTGGATGAAGAATGGTCGTGTACCGGAAAATATTTGTACAATGGAAGACAACTCAGGTGCAATAATCATCCGCATGGCGAGCGCGTGAACCTAAAATTAGCGATTGGGAAAAGCTGCAATACCTACGTGTTTAGCAGAGCAATTAAGGTGGGCCATGAGGCGATAGCGCGGGAGGCAAAGAATTTCGGTCTTGGCTCAAAAGTAGGCATCGAACTCCCATATGAGACCGGCGGCATGGTGATTCCGGACGTCGCCTGGAAGCGGGAACATAATTTCGGAGACTGGCTTCCGGGAGATACTTTTAATCTGGCAGTTGGACAGGGATTTGTTCGCACAACGCCGCTCAATGTATGCTGTTTCACCGCTTCACTTGCTAAAAACAGATATGAAACTAAGCCGACAATTTTCAAAACTGAGGAAAAAATAGCAGACGCCGCTGAGCGATGTTTATCCGCCGACGGACATAAATTTCTAGTTGATGCAATGGTTGATTGCGTAAATCATTACACGGGGCGCAAAGCAAAAATCGATGGAATTGCCATTGCCGGGAAAACCGGAACGGCCCAATTTAAAGAATTTGGCAAGAAGCGTAATTTGGCATGGTTTACGTGTTTCGCTCCGGCGTACGATCCGGAAATCGCGGTGACCATACTCATCCGCGAAAGAAAGGATGGTTTGAACTATTACGGAGGCAGCCACGCGGCTCCAGTTGCTAGAAAAATTTTGCTCAAATATTTCGAAAAAAATAACAAAATTACCCATTCGTCGGGTCTTTAAGCAGCTCAACATTGGCGATTTTCAAATAAAGGCTATAAGACAAGGCTGTACAAGCAGCCGGTGGGGGTCAATGTTTTAATTTTTAGGA
>JAITBR010000043.1 GCA_031283485.1 Puniceicoccales bacterium
TGGTCGCTGGTTCGAATCCTGCATTCCCCACCATCTAAAATGCCATGTAAGTGTACATTTTACAAGAAATTGTGAAAAAACAAACCCGGACGGCGGAAAAAAGTTCACCACAGTACTATAGTTACAAACTTTTCCCCGCTTCAAAAGTGATAACAAAAATTCTGGCGTTTTGCACCTTTCGCTATGATGTATCTCATCCACGCTCGAATACAACTTCGCTCCTCCAAAGGTTACCATCTTTATAAAGCATTCACACCTATTTCACAAGAACAAACCTCTCCTCGGACAAGCGAAGAGACGTTCACAGTCTCTTTCGCCTCTTCAAACGACAACCATACTTCATTATCATTCACCATCTGATTTAGGCTCCGAGTTCCGAGTCAGATGACGAGTCGGACACTCTACCATTATTATCTAAAGCTCTCCTGAAGCCATCCGCTTCGCCAGTAAGCTCAGCTATGATAACATCCTTATCCTTTAAAGCTGCCTCTAAAGCATCTTTCTCTTTAGTAAGTTATGCAAAAGAAATGTAGCATTTATACAATATTTGCAAATAAAAAATATCAAAATAACACTATCTGATAATGTCGCCAAATTAAACGGAGAATAAAGTGGAGCGAATGTGAAGAACGTATTCACATATAATGCTATGGCACCACAGCTGCTGAGGTACATCGATGGTAACAACTTCGCACTTAGTGAGATAGCATTTCGTGTACCCCGGTGGAATTATTACGTCGAGCGGTGTAAACTGGTTCATCGGAGTAAGCAGCAGTGTACCCACGGACGTGGAGAAATGTGTCACGATATTGCCCGTTGGCCGCTTACGGATCATGAGGGCGAACAGAGCGACACTGGCTCGCGTCTTTGGAGTCAGCGGAAATGGATTGCTGCTGGCGAGGGTGAGATGGCTCGTTGAAATTTTTCGACCACCCGGTGAATGGCCGCCGCTGGAACGTGGTGAATAACTGGCTCGAGAGGTTTGCACACCAGCAAGATCGCCCCTTTGTGATCATTTACCACGCCAATCGGGAGGGAAAAGACATGCGCGGGACATCGAAAAGGAAGGACCTCGCCGATTGAATTATCAGACTCGCGGCCAGTAAATTTGGCTTAGCTCAACTTTAAAGAAGAAAAGAAACGGACCTCACAGAGACGTAACCAAAGACGAAATTCTTTACTGAAAGACGAAACGAGAAATAGGAAAAGATCCACTGTCCTAGGGGGGACAATGGAATAGATCGAATTTCTGTCAAGCAAAAATTCCTGCATACCATTAACTTACGTGACTTAATTGAATGTTGAAAAGGAGGAGAAGAGAAAGAAACTTCGCTGAGATGTAACCAAAGGAGAAGTCCAATACTATTAACTTTGGGAAAAATAAGATGGGGCGTGGATTAGTGGAAACAAGTCGCCCAATGAGAGGATAATGGGAAGCGGCAGGTTTCTGCCAAGGGGGAATGTGAAAAAACAATAAAAAATAATTACATTCTTTGAAAGACATTCAATTACACAGAGGCGCCAGCTAGTCCGCTGGGAGATTTTACGCCAGTTCCGTCGAATTAGGCTGGTGTTGCATCGGGTGTGTCATTGCTCAGGATGAAAGCGGTATAAGTTTCTTGCTTATCGTGTTGCCCACGCTGGTCCCAGGGATCGGATGCATTTGGGTTGTGCGCAGCCGGGATGTAAGATCTCACCGATGCCACTAAGGCGGCGTTTCCGCCATACCATGGCGGAGGATCTACATTGACACCCTTCATCGCTGCAATAAGACTTCCAAAATTTTCACGTGATTCTGCGCGACGTGGCATATCGTACAGAATGTTGTAAGTTGCATTGAAATTTTCATCCATTGCCATCTCAACGTGTCTATCTGCGTGATTTATAAGCGCATTCATAAAAAGGGCACTAAAACTCTCACTGTTTTTAGACGAAGGCCACATCTCTTCGAGCAATTCGGGGCAATGTAGTCGGAAGCCAGCCGCAAACGGCACTGTATTCCCCGATGCGGTAAAGTTTTGCAGGTACACATAGAACGCATCCTTTGCCCCATCTCCGTAGGCTGCCTTGAATTTTTCTGTCACATATTTCAGGTAATTTTTTTCGGTATATTGACTAGCCTCGGTTTCTCTTAAAAATTCTTCGCCTCCATTTCTATTACCAGCCACCCTAACACCATTTGGCAAGTTCATGTCTGGGATTTCACACCTACCGATTCCATCTATTTTAAAATAAAGACTAGAAAATGGTCCTCCACTTCCCAAAAATTCTTCCACTGCCGCGTCATTATCTTCGGAAAACAAGCCATCCATGGCATTGCGAAGCGAATCATGTACTCTATCAGAGTAACTTTTATATCCGTGTTGTACTCCCAACCCGCTATCATTCCCGCCATTCGAGAAAATTTGGCGGGAATAATTAATTCCGTTTTCAATTATCTTATCTGCAATGTCCGGTCTATCAAATATGAGAGCAACTACAGCCGGTGTTACTTCAACATTTGGGCATTGTTTTGCAAATTTTTTGAAACGAGCAATGACTGTGCCTTTTGTTTCTCCGGTGTCTGCTGTTGGTTTGTCCGGAAGTTTCATTAGCGCCTGGATCAATTGCGGCGTTATTTTGGTCTTGCAAGCTTCACTGATCGTTTTTGCACAGGGAAGGAAGGCTGTCTTATCTTTCTCGTACAGTTGTGCCATCTTTAGCGATATCTCAATGCTTGGGACACAGCATGTTTTTACAAAATTCCTTGCAAAGTCCTCTACTTTTTTTGCGTCATCTGGGCTATTGGCGTACAACTCAGCCAGCTCAATTACATCAACATTTGGGTATTGTTTTGCAAATCGCAGCGCTTGGTCAGATGCCTCTGGATTTTCAATGCACAGTCGTATCAGTTTCGTCAGTTCAGTATTTGGATTCTGCCGTGCAAAATATACAAGTTTCTGCAGCCGCTCATTGGGGATATTTTCCGTTGGCTGAACCGCTACTATCCCGTTCAAAAGATTCTGCGGTACATTTCCACATTGGCTTATTTCGTTAAATAATTGGTGATTTTTATGTGCTAACTTCAGCAAATTCCACGAAATTTCTGTTTCGAGAGAAGCTGCCTTTTTTACCGCTCCTGCAACAAAAGGAATATTTTCGTTTTCAAGCGCAAGTGCGTTAAATACACAAGCCACGTTTGCGCAAAATGTTTTCGCAGTGGAGTCGTCCGGAGAACTAGATTCATTTAGTATCTTCCTCGCCTCCGTTCCAGTTTTTTCTTTGAAAGAAGATCGCGCCCTTCCACCTATCTCTTTTATGCCTAAAACATAAGATTCGAAAATTTTCGGATCGATGGTGGTAATATTTTCAGCCATGGAGTCTGATATCTCATCTACGTGATCCATATGCTCTTGCAGGAAATTTTCAACCTTTGCATTAAGCGCTGCCTGGTCCCATGAAACATGATTTTTGAAGAAATCAATCAGGGCACTGAAAAATCCCTTGAATCCCAATGAACTACTCTTATCAGCAGCAGCTTCAAGCTGATCAATTAATTCCCGATTGTTTGCCGATGCTGGCTCTGCTGATGACTCCGCTGCCACCGGCAATGGTGGAGGAGGGCTAGGCGCCACTACATCTCGATCATTCAGGGCAATGCTTTCGATTTTTAGCTGTGAAGGAGGAATTCCTGGCGATGCTCCGATATTTGGACCAGGCGCAATCGATACTTCGGCCGATTCGGGTGCAACAGCCGGTGGATTTGGTGTCACTTCTGATGCTGGCGCTCCCATAGAGCGACGAAGTTTACATTTCACGCAAGGGAAGTCAAAGAAAAAAGACCGGCCTGTGGAAAAATTTAAATATGCTCCACTCAGAAAAACAGGCGGATCTGAGCGGAACGCTAATCCGTAACTTATGCGCAAAAAAATATACATTGGAAAGTTGCGATCGAGCCATGCCGTATGACCTTGGCCGTACTCACTAAGTTGTTGAATATAAGTATGAAAAGAATAGCAATGGCGCACACAATCGGTGCGGCGACATGGCCGATCAGGCTGCCAATAGACAAAAAAGTGATGGCGCTGGTGGAGGGATCCTCCGATTTTTTGGCGGCCTACTCGCTGCTTTATGCCGAGGAGCTGAACGAAAAGGAGGCGCCAGTAGCTACGCTGGGAGCATCCAATTCCATCAACGGAAATGTGCTGAAACAATTTCAGTGGCAAGAGCGTGTTCAGGTTTCTGGATTGCGATTTGGCCGGAACCAGTGGCATGGCCCGCTGACGCAAATAATTGGAGGCATTGTGGAATTTGAGATCTTCGACTACATCGGTTTGCTGTGCGATGGCAGACAGGCAATCAAGGATCTGCGCGATTTTTTGCGCATCGACGTGGACCAGTTGGGAACAGATGTGGATGTGCACTCGCATCTGAACAATTTTGTTAACCACCTACAGGGAAAAAACATAAACATGGATATGGGTATGGATGCTCGATATCAACGCTACAAGCATGTGCGCTCTTATTCCTAGCAAACTCTGCTGTTTCTTTTATATAGCTTACAAAAACTACCACTCGCGTGCTACTTATGCAAGTTTTAGCCATGGCTCCCCTCCTGCTGCAAACTTTTTTCTGCGTTTGAAAAGAAATATTTGTTAAAAATCTGCGAAAAAGCACCTTTATGCCATCGTTTGTATTTCAGATGGGCATGGCATCTGCACACGTAAATTTTGAGACGCCCAAATTTTGGACTATAATTGGGCAATGACTCTTTCCATCACCTAAATTCCGCTATCCTAAATCATCGGCAAGTCCTCTGTCTTGACGGCTGTGGAGGGTGGCACCCTCATGGGGAATAGAACAGCTAATTCGCTAAAACATAGGCTTTGTGAGAGATTGATGGCTTGGAAATGTAGGGGGAGAAGTCATTGCGGCAAAATTGCCCCAAATCCATTACCTAAAATACGGCCCCAGCGGT
>JAITBR010000107.1 GCA_031283485.1 Puniceicoccales bacterium
AGCGGTGTTTTTTTGCCATATACTAGCACCAATAAACTTGCGCAAGCTACGGCCGTTGTTTGGAAACTGATCGATGGGAAGGCATGGACGATTTGCGACAATTTTTCTAAAAAGTTGGCCGATAATTTATCGCAGGTCAATCCAAAGAAATGCGGGATTTGCCCTATGAAAATGTTAATGGCGAGGCCCGAGGTAAACCCAATTATTACTTGTTCAGGAATGAACTTTATCATTTTGCCAACTTTGGCAATCCCCATGATTATCAGCATGCAACCGGCCATAATTGTAGCGAGCTGCATGCCACCAAAGCCAAATTGAGAGGAAATTGAAACTAACACACCGGCAAATGCCCCCGTTGGTCCGGAAATCTGCACGCGTGAACCACCAAATACGGACACGCAAAATGCGGCAATCATCGCCGTGTGCAAACCAACCTCGGGCTTGACATTGGAAGCAATGGCGAAAGCCATAGACAATGGGATGGATATAATTCCGACAACAATCCCGGCACACATATTCTGTAGTATATTTTCCCTAGAGAACAGTTTCCTTTGAACCGCTTCAACGAGTGCTATCATAGCCGAATGTTGTGGAATTATGCTTGTGCAAAAGTAGAGGCTAGTCAATCGTTTTCGTGGTGTTATTGCTTCATGAATGAAAGCGTTTCCCTATGCGCGTGCAGATATCCAAAAAATTAGACTGCTATTTTTAATTTTTCTTTTGCTATTCCACTTTTAAGCAGCCACCCATTTCTGCAGATATACTGAAATTCGGGAAAGTGAATACATTTTGTTATTTTCTTTGTCTTTCCATCCGCGTATGATTTGATTATAAACATAAGCCCAGGAACAACTTGAGCGACAATCTTCTCAATACCATAAGCCACTTATACAGACGCATTTTGGGGTGGCGTCTGAATAAAATGTTGCGACACATTCTCCAATTATTTAAATTGTTCGCCTTGCTGGTGTTTTTGTTTCGTGAACTCTTTTCGTCCTTGATTCTGTAAAAAAACAGCGGCTTCTCAAGCCGGCATCGAGAAAATTCAGCGCGAAATCAAAATCTTCGGTACCAATGCGGTTCAATTCTTCGCTGTATCCATCGAATTGTTTCCAATATTTTTTCTCATACATTGCGGAATTGTGAATGCCGTTGTGCCAGTTATACATATTCCACTTGGTCGGATGCGGCAAAACCCATTTGCCGAGTTCTCTTTGAAACAATATGCAGTCCGTGCATACTAGCGCATAGTCCGTGGTCGTGATTGTGTTATATAATTCTTCAAGACAAGTTTCCGCTATTTTGTCATCCGCATCCAGCGGAAAAATATATTTTCCACAGGCTGCTTTTATGGCATTATTTCGCGCAATACTTGTTCCTTTATTTTCCTGATCTATTACTTTGATGCGCCGATCGCGCTTGGCGTATTTTTTGAGAACAGAAAGTGATCCGTCCGTGCTTCCGTCGTTGATACAAATTGCTTCCCAATTGGAGAAAGTTTGAGCCAGAAGGGAGTCAAGACAATCGGGAATATATTTCTCGTCGTTATAGCAAGGTACAATTACAGACACTGCCGGCGTTTCCACATCTGCAGAATTAACGACAATCTTACTTCTGCTCTTTGCGTCCATTATGTTTCTCATATCAGCTGAATTATAAAGACTAAACCAATCGTTAATTGTCTAAGATTTTGTGTGGTATAAATGAACAGATTTTTGGTATTTTGCAAATCCTTTTTCGCCTTTAAAATCCAACCTTCGTTAAAATTTGATGAATTTTCCAATAGTAATAAAATCATACAAAGCCGTCACGCTGTCTCACCTTTGAGGCTGGTGGGCAGCACAGGACTCGAACTTGTGACCTACTGGGTGTAAATCAGATGCTGTTTTTTATTATCTAGAGACGCACAGATGCACAAACGTATATTTTATGCGGCTTTGAGCTTGACTCTAGTTTGCAACTTCTCATGAACTTACATGAAATCGCACGAAAAATGCGTGTATCTCTAGACCATAACTAGACCAGGCCCGGACAGCAAATTAAAAGATAGGACGATGTATGAAGAGCAAATTTAGTATAAATTTTACAAAAGCAGTGCTTGCGGCACTACCATTTCCCGCTAGAGATGATGTTGCTTATCGGGATACAAAGGAGGAAGGATTGAGCCTAAGGGTCACTGCCAATGGGCATAAGAGCTTTATTTTTCGCAAGTACATAGAAGGGAAGCAAAAGAGAATAATATTGGGGAGGTTTTTGGATGACAATGGAGGCATGACGGTGGAGCAAGCCCGGAAGGAAGCGAGGAAAATCAAGGGAGATATCGCCCGCGGGAAAAATCCCCTGGAAAAGAAGGAGAAGCAGGCCAACGAGAAAACATTTGGAGAGGCCTATGGGGAATACATGGAGAAGTACGCCAGGGGGGAAATGAAGCCAAGGTCGTGTAAAGATGTCGAATTTCGCCTCAAGAAAGTATTGCCACATTGGTCCGAAAGGAGCCTCTCATCCATAGCAAAACAGGAGGTGAGGGAGCTACACGAGCGCATAGGACGAGAAAATGGAAAGTACGAAGCAAATAGGGTATTGGCATACATTCGAGCGATTTACAACAAGATGATCAGCTGGGACTGGGAGGGAATAAACCCGACCATCGGGATAAAGAAATTCAAGGAGACAAAGCGGGATCGGTTCGTGCTGAAGGATGAATTACCCAAATTGATGGAATCACTGGAGGCGGAGCCGAACAGGGACATGGCGGATTTCTTCCTGCTGTGCCTGTACACTGGGGCGCGAAAATCGAACGTGCAGAGCATGCGGTGGGAGGACATAGATTTCAG
>JAITBR010000022.1 GCA_031283485.1 Puniceicoccales bacterium
GAACATTAGCAACTTTGTACCCATCGCCCTCGAGCTTAAATAACAAAATGAAAGCGCATATTATGCACAAAACTCCAATGATCTGATTTTTTTTATCCATGGCAGATTGACACAGATAAATTCACGGGCAAAGGAAATTTGCAAGCGTAAAAATGTTAGCCAAACGCAAGAAAAATTTTTTACTTATTGCAACAAAAATACATCCAAGTACACCTCGGATCAGTTGATATGCACAATTTGGACATTAAAATTTTTGCACTCGGCGGAGGCTCAATGTTTTTTCTAATGATATTGCTTACAATACTGCTAGTGTACATGGTTGAACGTGCAATTTTTTTACATAGCGGAAATGTAAAGCCGCATCAATTCATCGCCGGAATTATCGCTTTACTCGATAATAATCGCTACGGAGAAGCAATAACCATTTGCGAAGAAACACCGGGCTTTGTACCAAATATAATAAAGATTGCATTGTTTTTTCACAGAGAAAACAGAGAAAAAACTAATTACGCTGTTAAAAATTTTGTCTTATCCACAATACCAATACTTGAACGCAGATTACGCTCCATCGCGCTGATTGGGAAAATTTCTCCCATAATCGGCTGCATTGGAGCATGTGTAATATTTCTCAAATTTATGGCAAACGCCTCCGATGCCAGCTATTTGCAATCGGCGTCACTATTTACGATGATAAAAGGAATTTTAATAATTATTCCATTTTCGCTTTTTATAAACGTACTTGCCAACATTGGCTACAGCTTCTTATACGGACGCGTACGGACGCTCATATGCAATATGGAGTGGAGTTTCATTGAAATAACAAATTACCTGTCGCAGGTGTATGAAAGATAACCCATTTGAAGGAATATTTCATACGGAACTACCAGTTCCAAACGCCAGCATTGACTCGTTTGCTATAGTCTGTGCCCTGATTATAATTGCACTAGGGTTTCTAACCGGCTATCGTCTGATTTTACCAGTAGGCTTGGCCATTGAACTTCCAAAATCAAGCGAAGTTCAGTATTTGCAAACGGCCAGCGTAATTACTGTAAAATCAGAAAATTTGCTGATGGTCAATGACGAAATTTCATCCATAAAAACTCTTGCTCGCACCATTGAGGCCAAAAATTTTAAGCTCGAAGCACCGATTTTGCTAAGAATAGATTCATCCATACCATTTTCAACGGTGGTGAAAATTTGTGAAATTTTGCAAAAATTTGGCCATTCTAACATCCATCTTGCTCTGAACAAGCTCTAAAGAAATTTTGTTGAGAAAAATGACATACCCTTAGACTAATTCGCGTGGCCAAGATAAATATTCTCTCCGAAATTGTGTCAAATCAAATTGCTGCCGGTGAAGTCGTTGAGCGACCGATCGCAGTGGTGAAAGAGTTGATTGAAAACAGCCTTGATGCCGGTGCAAGCCAGATAACTATACGATTTTCACACGGCGGGAAGCAGCTAATTGTGGTCGAAGACAACGGCTGTGGAATGGATAAGGAAGATGCATTGATGGCATTCAAGCGACACGCAACGAGTAAAATTTCCACAATAGAAGATATAAGCACCATAGGCACATTTGGCTTTCGCGGAGAAGCTTTGCCATCAATCGCTAGCGTGTCAAGGCTTACCATGCGCACGCGAAGAGATGGTGAAGGTGAATTCGGCCACGAAATTTGCTACAATGGAGGAAAATTCGAATATGCTAGAGAATTTGGAATGCCACGGGGAACAATCGTTCAAGTTGAACATCTTTTCCACAATATCCCGGCGAGACGAAAGTTTTTAAAAACCGATCAAACGGAGTCCGACCGCATAGTTGAAATTGTTAAAAATTTTGCATTTGCGGAAAAATTGGTCCGCTTCGAACTATATTCCGATGGACGTAAAAACTTCCAATCTCCCGTTGAAGAAGATTGGGCGGAAAGAGCCAGTCAAACATTTTGTCCCGGAGAACGGCTATTGCCATTATCATATACCCACAGCAATTGCTCAATTTTTGGTGCCGTCTGTGATCCAGATAGCGGGACACCGTGCAGGAGATTTATGTCGTTTTTTGTGAATCGCAGGCCAGTGGAAAGTAAGCTTCTGCGGTTTGCGGTAATGGAGGCTCTAGACGGTATTCTCCCAAGGTACCGGGAAGTGATTGCCTGTCTGCTGCTGCACATAGATTCACGATTTGTCGACGTTAATGTACATCCAATGAAGCGCGAAGTCAAATTTAGGAATGAGCAATTTGTTAGAGAGTGCATTCAAAATGCCATAGCGACCGCTCTACACGTGCCGCAACGAGTTTGTAGCGAAACAGTTATGCAAATTTCAGTGCCACAATGCGTAAGAATGATTGGAAGTAAAATTGCCACTTCTTCAACTGTAAATCTTAGCCAACATATTCACTCTAATCCACTGATTCAGAGACCAATATTGCGCAATACCAGAGAAATTTTTAGCGAAAGATTCGTAAATGATTTAGCCTGGAAATTCATCGGAAAGATGTTCGACAATTGCGCAATTTTTGAAAGCCCAACGGGCATGATTGTATTCAACATTCGATTGGCTACGCGTAGAATTTTATTTGAGCAAATAAAACAAAATGCTCAACCGAGTGGGCAACAGGGCCTATTCATCCCCATCGATATCTTTACTAACGACTTTGAATCGAACGTCATAAACACGCTTGCAGTTTTTTTTGCAAAAAAAAATGTGGAAATTTACCAATTTGGAAAAAATCATCACCGCGTTTCGAGTATTCCGACGTGGCTGTCCCACAATCAAACGGAAACTTTCGTTAGAGATGTGGTTCAATCTTTAGCAGAATTGGATTTCAACGAAGCTACCCCATCCGTGGATGAAAAATTTTCCAAAATTGCCTCCAAGTATGCCAGGTACGAGCAATATGAAACCGGGGATGATATAATTGATTTGGCACGCAAGCTGCTCAAGTGTGACAATTTTTTGCATGGATCCAACGGCGAAACACCATTTTTTGAAATGCCAAAGTGCGACTTTTTGAAAAGGTTTCCATTTTTATAGGATTAAGTGGGCGCATGCCGGTTTATCTCACACAAAAGAATGGTTGAAATTTGTCCGTAAATTTGTTTGATTTATGGTGCTGCGAAATGTATCAACTAACATTCAGTGAACAAAGTCTAACGGAGATAGACAAGCTCGATATGGATGCGCGGCTGCGCATGATTGAAAGACTGAGTTCACTGTCAGATCAAGCCTTCAAGGAGCAGAGTAACCACTTGCAAAAGGTTCAGCGAAACGGGGTGTCATTCTTCAGAATAAAGGTAGATTCTTTTCGAGCGTATCTCGAGCCGCGTTCCGATGGTCAATTGTTTTGCCATTACATTCTTCCGCAACATACCCTATCGGATTTCCTGTTTCGTAGTAAATTGCCGATCAGTGAAGAGCAAATGGTCGAACAATACTCTTCATTTTGGAAATACGTTGATTCGTTGAAAAAAAAGTGAAACCGATGCGCATCAAATTTTCACATCAGGATATCGCCCTAATATTTCTTCTCACTTCGATTGCGCTTCCGAGCCTATCATCCGTGGCGGTGTCAAAATTAGTAAAATTTGTATACAAGTGGTTACTGCGCATATCAATGTGTATGTTTTTGGCATTTGCCATAAGCGCGTCCACAAGCCAATCCAGGCCCCTCTGGGTATTGTTTATTGGTTCAATTCTGGGATATGGTT
>JAITBR010000077.1 GCA_031283485.1 Puniceicoccales bacterium
AGTTAAAAATAGCCAAAGATGGGTGCAATTGTACAAGTAGGCCTAGCACAAAAAACGACAGTTCGCACAATGATTTGCATCCATGTCTCATATTTTGCATGCCTCTGAAATTGTTGCCGCCCATGCCATCAATCCGCGTTCGATTGTGCTCGAACTGCACAGTAATCCGGAAACGGAAATAGATACTTCGCACATCACCTTGCTATCAAGGTCCCACATTTGCGGCAATTTCAGCGAAACGGAAACTGAGCTGCTTATGGCTCCGTATGATCCTTTAATTTTTGCAGAAAAGGCCGCATACTTTCAGCGGCAGGGGGAAATCATATTCCTATTGCCGGAATCGCGCGTAAAAATTTTGAATATAGCCAAAGATCCCGTCTTCCTGGCGGCGGATTTCAATGGTTGGTTCGAGGGAACGAAATCGCCAAAATTTGCCTTGGAGTTTACCCAGATAAATAGGCGAAATTTTTTTGCGCTGACACTGCCGATATCATCTCTTCCGCATAGAGCTGAATTTAAGTTCGTATCCGCGAGTGAGGTATGGTTTGATTCGGAAATTGATGCCCCGAATAGGGCTGTGAATTCAACGAATTATCTGTTCGATGTGAACAGAACTGGCCGGCACCTTGTTCCTACCTTAACTCGAAAACCAATGGTTATTTCCGATGAATTTTTTCTAAAAATTGGCGACCAAGCAAAACCGATCGACACATTGCCCTGGTTGCTTACGTGTTACACCGATGCCGAACTTGGCGCGAAAGTAGCAAATGGAAAAACGACATTTCGCATATTTATGCCGCGTGCCCATTCTGCTAGGGTACTGATTTATAAGAATCCGCGGAGCCAACCAAGTATCGTTAACATGAGGAGGAAACGCGACAACACCTGGATGGCGGAGGTAAATGCCGAGTTGCATGGCCAAGTTTACCATTATCAACGATTGTTCTACGGAGAAACCGACTGGGCCATGGCTCCAAAAATACTAGATCCCTATGCCAAGGCAACTTGCTCGCGTAGCGGCCCAGGTGTAATCCTGAACGAGCACGCCTTCCTCCCGCTGCGGGATAATTTTGTTTCACATTCGATGGGGAATGACGTGATAGTTGAAGTGCACATCCGTGATCTATTGAAAAATGCGCCAATTCGGCTTAATTCCGAGCAAAGATTGCAATTTAGCGGTCTATCTAAATGGCTCTCAAAAAGATGTTGCTATCTCCGTAAACTGGGTGTCAATGCTGTCGAATTTCAACCAATCACCGAATCTGATGCCCAGGATAAAAGCGAATATCATTGGGGCTATATGCCGGTGAATTTTTTTTCGCCTGCGAGCGCATATTCCAGCTTTCCGGCAAAAGCCATTGCGGAATTCAAAGCACTAGTTCGGGCTTGCCACAAAGCTGGATTAGCTGTAATTTTAGACGTTGTATACAATCATGTCGGAGAACAGCAAAATCTGCAAAATATTGACCCGGACTATTTCTTTCGAAAAAATGATGATGGGAGTTTGCAAAATTTTAGTGGCTGTGGAAATGACCTGCGCACGGAATCACCGATGGTCCAAAGGTTAATTCTTGATTCTTTGGCACATTTTATAAATGTTTACAATGTTGACGGATTTCGCTTCGATCTCGCCGAACTACTCGGTAAAGAATTTATCCATGGACTTGAGCAGGAGCTGAGGTTAGTCAAGCGTGATGTGCAAATCATTTACGAACCGTGGAGTTTTCGTGAAAATATTGGCCAAAAGTTGCGTAATTTTTCAGGATCAGCCTGGAACGATGAATATCGCAATTTTCTGCCGAATTATGTGCGTGGAGACGGAAATTTTGATGGAATCAAATATTTTCTTAGCGGAAGTTTAAGTTTTAGAAGCGCATTTATACACCAGAGTGTTAACTACGTGGAATCGCATGATGACATGTGCTGGATCGATAAAATAACAGAAAATTGGCATCACAATGGCACAAATTGCACTGACAATGATCGTAAGCGTACGCACATGGCTCTATCCATACTAATGATGTCACTGGGAATTCCCATGTTGCACGCTGGGCAGGATATGTTACAATCCAAAAAAGGCGTGGAAAATACATATCAACTTGGCGATGTAAATGCACTGAACTATAGTCTTCTAACCGAAAATCAAGCGTCTCATGAATTTTTTAGACGATGGATAAAATTTCGGCTTTCGAAATATGGTATTGTTCTCCGACCGCCCTTCACCCCATCGGATGCATATTTAAAATTTTTTCATTCGCCGGGAACAAGCGCAATTGGAGTCCTTTACAATGCAGATTTTTCACTGCATGCCCGACGATTATTTTTTGCCGCCAATCCTCATTTTTGTGACTGCTCATTCGAGCTTAATGGCCTGGATTTATGCAAATTCCGCCAACTCTCCGATGAAGAAAAATTCTTTAACTTTGCTAAGAAGCCTAATGGTAAAAATTTGGAAAAAACATTTTCCCTTAGCCCGCTGAGTCTGGTGTTGTGCATTGAATAGATTTTCGCAAAATAATTGCGCAATCCGCACCAATTTGGTAGAATGCGAAATTCATCCGTAAATCGTAGATTTTTGCTCCTTTGAAAGTCTTTCGCAGGCATACCTAAGCATAATTTTGGGCATGACGGTGGCATGTTTCGCTAGAAATTGTAGCAAAACTTTGGTGTTGCGCTTACCAACCTCCCGCAACATCCAGCCGCTTGCTTTATGTAAAAAGTGACTTTTATGCCCTATGAATAATTGAGCCAATTGCAGCGTCAAGGTAAATTGCTTATTTTTAATAAAAGACAGTGTCGAAACCATGGCGATGCGATTGGCCCAGATGTTTGGATCGCGTGCCAATTGTTTAAAAATTTCGTCGGTAGGTTCATAAAATTCACCGATGATTTTTGGTGCGGAAATATCTACCAGATCCCAGTTATCTATGTAAGCGATGTTGTTCAGGTACAATTTAGTAATAGCCTGAGGCTCCGCTTTGAATTTATCCACCATCGCGATGAGTGCAAGCTGGCGAGCTTCGTGGCAATTGGATTGCAGTAAAATTAATACCTCTTTTGAGGAAAGATACGTTGCGTAATTTCTATAAATTTTACGCAAAACAGGCAATCTACAGCCCCAAATAAGTCTTTCTGAATCATTTTCCACGCGTAACAATTTTCTGCTAAAACACGCCCGCAGTGGATCGGATAGAGATTGCATTTCATTATATATGAGTGCGATTGTATCCATTGCTGCATATTTTGGTGTGGTGAAAGATATTAGGCAATGAGATTATGTTGCACTTTATTAGCTACTGCGGGTCAAAATTTGAATAAAATGTCAAAATTTTTCTAAAAATTTACCGATTTCATTTTTTTTGAGAAAAAGCTTTGACTTTTTTTACCACGCCCTGTAATCAGGGAAGAATACTTATCTTTTTTATGCAAAAAACAAAGCCTCTAATTTTAATCGCAGAAGATGATACGCAGCTAACCGAAGTCCTAAGCAAGCAACTGAGCTTGTCTGGGCTCAATGTGCAAGTTTTTCAAAATGGAGCGGATATGGTAGATTTTTTGAAGCGTCACTTTGCGAGTGTTATTTTGCTAGATATCAATCTGCCGGATGTCGATGGATTCAATATTGTTCGTCAACTGCGTAATGCAGGGATTTCAATTCCTGTGATATTTCTAACTGGTTTTTCAGATGAGTT
>JAITBR010000095.1 GCA_031283485.1 Puniceicoccales bacterium
AATTTGATCGAGACCAATTTGCCTTGGCATTTCTTCGTTGCACAAATCCATATCCTTCGGCGTAAGAAATCCCCGTGTAACACCACTTTGGTTGCTAAATAAAAACAAATGGCACCTGAATTTACGTAAAATTTTTACAGCATCAACAATTCCACAACTTCATGGTTATGCAGGTATTTTTTGTCAACAGTCCAGGTCTAGAAAAATTCCCAATCTGGTATTCATCCGTGAAATTTCAAAATTTCTTCGGGTAGTGCAATTGCTGTGCCACGTTTGCCTACAACCACGCCCGCAGCGGTATTTGCAAAATGCATAGAGTCATAGGCGTTATTTTCGGCAGCCAGGGCTAATGTCAAAGCAGCAACCACCGTGTCTCCCGCGCCGGAAACGTCGTACACTTCACGGGCAAATGTTGGTATGATTCTATCAATTTTGCCGTTTGTACTGAGTAGCATGCCATCCTTGCTGAGTGTTATGACGAGCATTTTTGGGGAATATTTTTCATGAATTTTGTGGCAAATTTCTTCAATTGAATGATCGCTATCATCATTCAAATCCGCTAGTTGCGCAGCCTCAAGTTTGTTCGGAGTCATGATGTTGACGCCACTGAATGATATTTTATTACTGGGCTTTGGATCGATTGCGACGAATTTATGGCTTTTGTGGGCGCATTTTATCAGCCGCTTAACATTTTCGTCCGTGAATGTCCCTTTATTGTAATCGGAAAGTATGAGGGCGTCGCTCAAATCGATTTTTGATTCAATGTAGCTCAAGTCTTCGCTGCGGTTAAGCGCATACATCGATTTCTTCCGCTCACGGTCGACGCGGCACAGCTGCTGCCCCCGCGCAACGATGCGCGTTTTAATGATCGTATCCACGGAATTTTTTATGAATCTTTCGCTAAATTTTATCCCCCTGTCGCTAAAATTTTTTTGCAACCGCATACCCGAGTGATCATTTCCGATCAACCCGCACAATTCAACGTTTCCACCGAGGCTAACCGCGTTCATGGCAACATTTGCAGCTGCGCCAAGTGTATAACTTTCACGCTCAACGGTGACGATGGGCACCGGGGCTTCTGGAGATATGCGCGTGGCATCTCCAATGATGTAGTGGTCGAGCATGATATCACCGACTACGAGTACATTGAGCCCCCCTATGCTGTTTAAAATCTTATTCAACATTGGATTCAAAATAACATTCGTGTGCACTTCGACTGCAAATCAAAATTTCATGCCGGCGTGACAAAATTTCAGTTTTCGCGGCAATGGAAAAATTTTTTACATTGTTAAAAGCAAAAATTTTACTACACTTCTGCTCAAAGCATTCAACATCTATGTCAGCACCAGCACCAGTATCATCATCAGCACCGGCATCGACATCAGTACCGGCATCGGCATCGGCATCGATTGGCCCTCATATAGTGACAGCTGGGGGTAGCGCAGCAGTTACTAATACTAATCAGACAGGGGAAATGCCTGGTGCAAGTCTTGACACCCGAAATGCGGCTCTGGATGATCCTGCTCAGGCAAACCAAACAAATCAGGCAAACAAGCTTGCCCGAACAGGCAACAATAGCAATTTGCACAGGCAGATCGACGGTATGGCTGCATTGCAGCGGTCGGCCGAGAAAACGCCCGGTAAAGACTGGCCACCTGAATTTTTAGAAATAGCGAGAAAAGTTCCCGATGCTAAGGTGGTAAAAATAACATCCACGAATGAACCCGGTGGCGTATCCAATAGATTTTTGGCCAGAGCCCGCAGCGCCATGTCTGGTAGCAAAGCCACGCAAGCCATTACGTACAAGGGAGTAACTTTTGTCATACAAGAAGTCAACGGAAAAAATGTTGTTGTTGCATCTGGGAAAGATGGCACCCCAATAAGAGAGATATCGCAGGAATTTCTAAAAGAACTAGAGAAGGCTCAGAACCAAGGGGGGGCGGGTGAAGCAGATGGGGGAGGTCTTTTGACAGTGAAAAACAGTGCTGTATCCATAGGTGATGTAGAGATACAATTTCCGACACCCAAAGCGACACTCTCCGTCCGCCAAGACGGAAGTTCTCATCTGATGCTCGATCCCGCGCGGTTAAAAAATGACCAATCTGAGGAGGCAAAATTTGCAAAGAGAGTAGCTGCACTTAGCGGTGAAAGTGCTGAAAGTTTGAGTAGAGAAATTGGACTTATGAAAGCGGCAAACATTGGCCCCGAAGATTGGGAAGACGTTGGAAATTTAGCTTTCAAGCGCGACCAATTGGCAAAAGTCGCCAATCTCCTGCAAAACCCAGTGGAAGTAAAAAAACCTCCTATTGCCGATGCGGGTGCGTTTTTAGAGAATGTAGGAGCAAGAAATGTTGAAGAAACATTCAATGAAGCCAGAGAACATCTTAACAAACTCCTCTGCGGCAACGAAGGAACAGATTGCGCTGATACACTTCTCCGTGCGATAAGCTTAACAAAGAATGGCGAAAATGCAGACACAGGCGAAATACTTGAAATGTATGAAGCTTTGGGAGGGGAACTGGGATGCCTCACAAACGGTGAGTTTGAAAAAATTGTGGCAATGGGTAGGGATATTCACACAATTGCCACTGGGGAAGATGCAAGTGCGGAGAAATTTCAGGATGCGATGGCGAGGTTACGTTCCGAGCAGCAGCAAACTCCCGTTGTTTTGGTGCGACAAGGAGGAGATGCCCAATTTAATGTCAAAATTT
>JAITBR010000079.1 GCA_031283485.1 Puniceicoccales bacterium
GCTGTCAGCAGAGGTGCGTCTGCGGGTATATTCGTGGAAAAAAATCAAAAATCTGTCCAAGCGATCGAAGAAAATTTGAAACGTGTAAAAAAGGCTACGCAGCGCGAATCCGCTTGCAAAATTATGTGCCAAGATGTTTTCACCGTTGCAAAGCAAATAAATGCTGAATTCGACCTAATTTTCATCGACCCACCGTACAATATGCTCGATGAGCGTGGGGAAGAAATTTTAACAATGTTTGCACCATTTTTGAAAAAAGCAGATAATGCTAGACTGATATTTGAGGTTCCCGCTTATTACAAAACTCCGTCAGTACGCGGACTCGTCGGAATACGGCGGCTCGGTAGAATTGCAATTGCCAATCATCCCAACGCCATCATATACACATGTGTATAGATGAATAATAGATTGGGGAATATTTTCCTAGTATCCGGTTCAACGGTCATTTCCAGAATATCTGGATTCGCACGCGATGCGCTATTTGCAAGCATGTTTGGCATAGGCGACATTGGGTCAGCATTTCTATTCGCATTTACCATACCAAACCTATTCCGACGCTTGTTGGGTGAGGGTGCTCTGTCATCGGCGGCAATTCCGATCCTGTCGAAACTGCACGTGACGGAAGGGCCTCCCGCCGTCCTATCTCTATTAAAAATTGTTATACGCAGATTGTTAGCCATTTTAGCAATAGTGGTGGCTGCGGGCTGTGGACTGGCCTACCTGGCAGCCCAATGTACATTTTTTACGAAAAAATGGACACTGCCCGCGCATTTTCTTGTCCTGCTTTTACCATACATGATATTTGTATGCGCCGCGGCATTAATTTCAGCGGGATTGAATGTTTTCAGTCGATTTTTTGCGAGTTCATTGAATGCCATTTGGCTGAATTTTTGTATGATAGCATCGCTATTGGTCGGCAAATTTGCTTTCACTCTATCGGGAATTAAGCTTCTCGATTGCCTAAGCTTAGGCGTTATACTCGGTGGCATGATGCAATGCCTGATTCCGTTTTGGGCCCTTAAAAAACTCGGCATAAAGTGTAACAAATTTTCCCACGAAGCCGAAATAAGCGAAATTTTAAAACTATTTTGGCCGGGATTTTGGGGTGCAGCTATATCACAAATTAACCTTTTGATATCGAGAAACTTAGCCTACGTGTACTGCGCCTCGGCGATATCCGTCTTGTACTTGGCTAATAGAATTGTTGAATTGCCACTCGGCGTTTTCGGAATAGCCATAGCGACCGTAGTCTTTCCCGACATGTCAAAATTGGCAGCGGACGGACGCTTACGAGATGAACTCAATCGCACATTTAACCATGGGATGTTTATGCTGCTCTGGATATTGCTTCCTTCCATGGTTGGTTTATATTTGGTTCGCCATGAGCTTTTAAGCTTATTTTTTGAATGGGGAACCTTTGGCCCGGAGGATACGGCCATAACGGCTCCAGTGCTGGCGATATACTGCGTGAGCATGCCGTTTCTTGGCATATCCAATTTTCTAATTCGCAGTTTTCACGCACTTAAAGACACAAAAACGCCAGCTAAGATTGGTTTATGCGTTCTAGCCGTAAATTTTACGTTAACCATAATTCTCGTTCGGCAATTCGGGACGAGAGGGGTAGCATTGGCAACGACACTATCACTGATAGTACAAACGATGATGTTATACTACAAATTGTGCGTCCAAAGTTACGCATTTCGCATCGACATGGATGTGAACAAAGTGATCGGAATAATTCTTGGCCTGCTTTCGATATACTTGTGCATAAAGCTTGGCCAAATCGCAACATCCGATTGGCTGAATTGTAAAAAGCGAGATATTTGGATTATTTTTATGCACGTTCCCCTTGCTGCTGCCAGCTACGCCTTCACATCGATGTTTTTACTAAAACCTTGCAAAAAGCAGTGACACACATTTGCTTTACAAAATGACAACAATTCCGCGTGGCAAAACTAAAATCAGTGTATTCACGTTGGCGATGGTAAATTTTGCCGCGATTGCCAGCGTGCGCAGCTTACCGTCCGTTGCGCCATACGGATTTTCACTATTATTTTTCTACACGCTGGCAGCTTTCCTATTTCTAATTCCAACGGCACTCGTCTCTGCGGAATTGACAGCTTCATTTCCTGAAGGCGGTGGAATTTACGCTTGGGTTTCTCACGCGCTCGGACAGAAAATCGGTTTCTTCGCCGTACTACTGCAAAATGTAAATAATTTTGTATGTTTTCCGATGGCATTGTCCTTCGTGGCAGGAACCATTGCCTACGGTATTTTTCCGACACTGGAGGAAAATCACCTATTCACATTGGCGGTAATCCTAATTATGATTTGGGGCGGAACATTCGTTACTATGTATGGAATGCGCATAACGGGCTCAATCAGTGTAATCGGTAGTTCGCTTGGGACAATTTTACCGATAGCAATGATAGTGGCACTGTGCATATATTGGATCTATAGCGGTCATCCATCGCAGATAATTTTCTCCGCCAAAACGTTCTTTCCCGACTTTTCCAGCCCAAACAATCTGTCACTGACGCTGGGAATTTTGCTCAGCTTTGCCGGGATGGAGATGTCTGCGAACCACATCAAAGACGTGAAAGATCCGCGAAAAAACTATCCACGGGCAATCCTCCTCGCCACTTTCATGATTCTATTTGTGTCTATTTTTGGATCATTAGCCATAGCCATCGTTGTGCCAAAGGAAGAGCTCGTAATCTATGCAGGGACAACACAAGCATTTGCCAGATTTTTCGCCGAATTACACGTCGGATGGCTGACTCCGGTGGTGTCCGTATTGGAAACATTTGGTTCCATAGCATGGTTTTGCACTTGGGTTTCCGGACCACCACGAGCCTTGCATGCTACATCCAAGCATGGTCACCTGCCGTACATTTTTTACAAATTAAACAAACATGGGATGCCAGCAAACATTATGCTGGCTCAAGCCATAATTTCAACTGTACTGTCGCTGGTGTTTGTTTTTGCCGAATCAATGAATGCGGCATTCATAATTTTGACCGAATTGACCGCCCAGTTTCTCCTTTTAATGTATACTCTAATGTTTTTAGCGGCAATAATTTTGAAAATTAAGCGAAGAAACACTTCAACCGTCAGTGGAAAATTTGGAATAATTTTGATGTCTGCCGTTGGACTTGGCGTTAGTTTAATTAGTTATGCCATAGGATTTTTTCCTCCAAGTGGGATCGGCATACAAAATCCAATGGCGTATACCATGTGTATAGTAATCGGTAATGCAGCTGCAATTTTGCTTCTGCACCTGATTTGGAAAAGGAAAGCGGTACATCGAGAGCTGTAGTGCGGTAAACTTGTTGG
>JAITBR010000008.1 GCA_031283485.1 Puniceicoccales bacterium
AATAGAGATGTGTTCGACGGAATGGTGGCAAAAATTACTAGTAATTTCACCACATCTGGAGGCAATGATGAAGAATTTCAGGCCATCAAGCATGCACCTAAGGTTTCGGTCAGTGTCAAGCTGGCAAGTGGAGTGGGGCGAAATGATTCGTGCCCATGTGGTAGTGGAAAAAAATATAAAAAATGCTGCGGGAAAGGGTAGGAGTTGCACTTTCGGGGGGCGTCGATAGTTCTGTGGCAGCCTACCTACTTCTGGAGAAAAATTACGATGTACATGGGGTATTCATGCGGACATGGAACGCAGATGACGACACTAATCCGCTATCCGAGTGCCCATGGCGTCGCGATTTGGAAGATGCTAGGAATGTAGCTACACAGTTGGGAATTAGCTTTGAAGTCGTAAACATGCTCAACCAATACAAAAGATTCGTCGTACAAGATCTTGTGGATGGCTATCAAGGCGGCATCACCCCAAACCCGGACACACTGTGCAATAGTAAGGTGAAATTTGGTGCACTCTACGAGCACATGAAATCCCGCGGTTGCAGAATGATTGCCACCGGCCACTACTGCAAAAAAATAAAAAATCCGGATGGATCTTACGACATATGGGAAGGCGATGATAAAAATAAGGATCAGTCCTACTTTTTGGCAATGCTGAGCCAGGACCAAATTAGAAATGCCTTATTTCCGCTTGGTAATCACTTCAAACCTCAGGTCCGCTCAATTGCAAATAAACTTAATTTACCAACGGCAACCAAAAAAGATAGCCAAGGCATTTGCTTTCTCGGTAAGGTTAAAATTCAAAATTTTCTCGCAAAGTATATCCAAGATTTATCGGGAGATATAGTTACAGTGGACGGCAAAGTGATAGGAGCACACCGAGGATTATTCAGATTTACGTTGGGACAGCGGCATGGCATGAATATACCATCCAACTGCGACAATAAACACTACGTCGTTATCGGTAAAAACATAAAAAACAACACACTGATTGTCGAAATAGAAAATGAAAATTCGGCCCTGCTATACAAAAATGAGATAGTTGTCCATAATTTTTGCTTCACAAACAAACCCATAGCAGATGGAGCGGAAATTTTAGCAAAGCCGAGATATCGCGACGCGTCGCAGGAAATAGTTTTCAAATATTTACATAAATCCGAAATTTCCACGAAATGCACAGCCCTAATCCATTTCAAAGAAAAGCAGCGTGCCCTGGCAAGCGGCCAAACCATCGCATTCTACGCCGGAGAACGCCTACTCGGCGGGGGAGTTTATGCGTAAATTACAATGCAACTAGCCTCTACAATTGCAGTGGTCGGGGTGGCCGGATTCGAACCGACGACATCTTGCTCCCAAAGCAAGCGCTCTACCAGACTAAGCTACACCCCGAGAAAGCTATCAGCAAACTGCACGCGGCAAATTTTTTGTCAAGAAATTAATGGTGCTCGAGATGGGATTCGAACCCATACGCCGCTAGGCACACGCCCCTCAAACGTGTGTGTCTACCGATTCCACCACCCGAGCAATGCCGTGATTAGAAAATATTTGCACCTTCTTGCAACAAAAATGCAATATTTGTGTGACTCACAATTGACTTAGCTCGCATTTTGTATTGAATGATATCCCATGGACAATGAAAATGGAAAGTTGGGAACTAGTAGATTTCACGTCGATTCTGAAAAATGCATCGACTGTGATCTCTGCCGTGATATTGCACCGGATTTTTTCGCTCGCGATGACAATGGGTATTCGAAAATAATTAAGCAACCGATTTCCGAAGACGAGGTCGAAGCGTGTATTGAAGCCATGGATAGCTGTCCCGTCAGCGCCATAGTAGACAATGGCGACTAGCCATGCTATTCGCCGGCTGAATCGCAGAGCGAAATAGCCCGCCACGATAGCTCGCGCATATCAAACATGGCAATGCGAATGTCTGTCAATAGATTCACTAGAATTTCCTCCTTTGTGGAGGAAATTAAATCGTTGCACATGGCAAGTGTGGTATTTATTTCTAGCATCATTTTCTTAAAGTGACACACCGTTAGCACGTAATCCATCGAATCAATTGAAAATATGCCGCACATCGATTCACGCAGCATCGCATTAATCGATCTGTACATATCAAAGTAACTTCTCTGCGGCAGGAAGGAATTGCGCCTCGTTGCCACATCGAAAATGTTCTCCAGAAAAGCAAAAACAGCACTAAATGCAACATTCAGCGGACTGCAATGGAAAGTCGCAGCATCGATTCCACTTTCATAAGAACCAGATTTGCGTGCGCCATTTGGATTTTTCATCCAATTCATCCCGGCAAAAATAAAATCCAGATGATTCACCATGTGGCGGCTTTTGATGTACAAATTATAAAATTTGTGTACGCTATCTTCGATGTCAGCCAAATACTTCCGACCGTTTCGCTCTGACCAAGCATAAGAAAACTGATCCCCCAGATCATCAAATGAAAAATTGAACTCCAAATCGTCCTTGGCCACGGTAACCCCCAAGACTGTTAGTCTAGCTTTAGTGCGAAATTTGCAATATTAAAATCATCTCAATTGTCGATTGCAAAATCTTCAAATCCCGGCCCGGAAGAACGCAATTCACTATTAAAAAAACCATTAAGTTGGCGCATTCTTGTTGGGTGGCGCATCTTTCTCAGCGCCTTGGCTTCGATCTGCCTGATTCTTTCGCGCGTGACATCGAACATCTGCCCCACTTCCTCGAGTGTGCGGCTGTAGCCATCTTTTAGGCCAAAGCGCAAGACTAAAACTTCGCGTTCACGCTCGGTGAGGCTGCCGAGCACGGAACCGAGCTTTTCCCTCAGGAGACTGAATGCCGTCATATCATATGGATTTTCCGCACTCTTATCTTCTATGAAATTGCCGAAACTTGAATCTTCACCATCGCCCACGGGGTTCTGCAGCGAAATCGGCTGCTGGGCCATTTTCATGATCGTCTGAACGCGGTCGACGGGCATCTTAACTTCTTTCGCAACGTCTTCGGCCGTTGGCTCGTGACCGAGGTCCTGCATGAGCCGTTTCTGCGTCTGCATGACCTTATTCAAAGTTTCAACCATGTGAACGGGAATGCGAATTGTCCTGGCCTGATCCGCAATGGAACGCGTTATGGCTTGCCTAATCCACCAAGTTGCATAGGTGGAAAATTTATATCCGCGGCGGTATTCAAATTTTTCAACGGCTTTCATCAGCCCCATATTCCCTTCTTGAATCGAATCTAGGAAAGATAAGCCGCGATTCGCATATTTCTTCGCTATGCTTATTACAAGGCGCAAATTTGCCTCCACCATCTCTCTCTTTGCCTTATAAGCTTCCTTCATGTGTTCTTTGAAGGAATGAACTATCACCACCAGACGATCCGGTTCAACTTCATACTTCAGCTCGAGAATTTTAAGAGCTTTTCGTATTCTTTCGATCGTTTCCTGCTGGAGCTTATCTCCATTTTCTGCCAATTTTTGAGATCGCTCTAAATCGGCATATAACTGATCAATTTGACGCAGATCTGCCTTCATGCCAACCAACAGTTCTTCGAAGATTTTCATCTTAAAGCAAAACCTCTTAAGAACAGTCTTTAGTTGCATCTGGAATTGCCTTAACCTAAAATCCAGCTTTTTAATTTCTGCTTTATCGGTGGAATTTTGCATCGCCTTCCACATCGATTTAACGTTTTCCAATAGCATCTTACTGTCCTGGATAGCACGTGTGAGCATCTTGTAGTAGGCATCTCGACTTTCTATCTTTTTGTCCAATACAACCCTATCGAACCGCTCTTCCCTCTGAAGCAATTTCTTCGCGAGGTTTACCTGGAACTCTGCGGTCAGGTGGATCGAAAATAATTCATCCTGCGCCTTAAGTTCTTCACGTTCGATGCGTTTTGATATGGCCACCTCCTGGTCGCGCGTGAGCAGAGGCACCTGCCCCATTTGACGCAAATACATCCTGACCGGATCTTCTATAATCTCACTCGTTCTGCTGGATGATTCTCTCAACTCATCCTGAACTTTACTCTGATATTGCTCGACTTCATCCGCATCGAGAATCTCAATATCAAGGTTCTCGAGAATACTCATAACATTCTCGATTTCTTGCGTATTCGTTACAGTTTCCGGAAGAACGTCGTTTATGTCCTGCAGTGCGATATAACCACGCTCACGCGCCAACCTGATCAACGATTGTATGCGTGAATTAACGTCATTATCACTATTTACCCCACCCATTAGTCTGCCATGCTAGCGTCAATTTGTGGCGGCCTCGATAAACTTTCACGTAGACACATCCTTTCATGCTGAAGATTCCTCAACATTTCTTTTTCGTCAAGTGAAATCCGATTAATTTTTGCATCAAGTTCAACTATTTTTTCCCTAATATACCTATAATGCAATTTTGAGAGGCAAAGATTCACTAATGCTTGGCAGTCGCCATCGCAACTAAAATCTGCCAAAACCGAGTAGGCAATGTTTTTTTCCTCTCCGGAGAAAGTCTCTGAATTGTCCATGACTTCCGCCCCTTCCCATAGGTTTTCTGCAACCTCTCCAAGTACCTTAGCCAACAGATTAGCTTCCGGCGAAGTGAATGATTGAATTAAGTCTGGCGAAAGTATTTTCGAAATTTTTTTCGCCCATTTTGCACCAGATAAAACTACCGAAAGTAGCTGCGATTCTGCGCTGTGCAGCTTATTGACATCACCGCCTTCGCTTTCTATTGATAGCTTTATTGGCATGGGGTTATTAAAATTTCTCCTCTGGCGAAATGTAGCAAAATCCTGTGCAATGGCACGCCGATCAAATCCACATATTTGCGAAACTTCATCCAATAGCGACTCGTGGACAATGGCGGAATCAGCGTTGGCTATTATTTCATAGATGTTTTGCAGAGCATCGGCCTTTTGTCGACTGGACATTTTCGCTAAAACGGGAAAGTGGCGCTTAATGGCAAATTCCATGGCAGATACACCGGTCTTGAAAAATGAATCCCTGTCATGGCCATCTCCTCTGAAAAAGCTATCTGGGTCTTCACCTTTCGGCAAGGTGTAAAACTTCACTTCTAAGCCGGCCGCCATAGCCATGCGCAGCAATCTGTCCGCCGCACGTAAACCGGCATCGTCACCATCTAACATACAGTTCAAATTTGGCGAGTAGCGACGCAGCATGGACAATTGTACGTCTGTTATGGCCGTGCCCTGGGGTGCGATGGCGGTCAACATGCCCGCTTCCCAGCAGCGAAAAACATCCAATTGCCCTTCAACCAACCAAAACTGGTTTGCGACGCTAACGTGCAATCTAGCTTCATAAAGTCCAAAAAGAACGTCACCCTTGTGAAAAATTGGAGTTTCCGGTGAATTCACGTATTTCGCTTCCAATCCATCTGAAGTTATTCCATCCACAGCCCGCGCCGCAAATCCAATGATTCTACCCTGAATATCTCGAATTGGTATTGTTAACCTATTTCTAAATCTTAGTCTAAACGCCGATAAATTTGCCCAATCTTTGGAATAAAACAGGCCAGATTTCCCAATGGTTGCAGTTGTGAATTTGCGTTTTACCAGGACCTCGATGAGATGTTTTTCGTCATTTTTACATAGGCCAATACCATGTTTATTTGCTGTCTCAAGGTTAAATTGTCGAATTTCTACCCAGTAGTGCCGTATTTTTTGCCCCATGGAATCATTTCCCTGAAAATTTTTCACGAAGATGGCATTTACCAGTTCGTTAATCGCAAAGAAGTCTCTCCGAGAAAATTCTGCAGGCTGGCCATCGGATTTTGAATCAAATTTGAGCGAAATATTGAATCTGTCGGCAATTATCTCAACGGCTTCGGAGAATGAAACATTTTCTTTCAGCTGAATAAATCTGAAAATGTCTCCCGCATTGCCGCTGCTAAAACATTTAAACATTTTCTTTGCCGACATGATAAAAAATGAGGGAGTTTTTTCGCTACTAAATGGGCTAAGGCCGCGCCAATTAGCCCCGCACCTTTTTAAATTGACGTATGGGGAAACAACGTCGTACAGGTCGACGGTGTTCTTAATCTGATCCAAACATTCGCGCGTTATCAAGTTTTCAATTCCGATTGGGAATTTTCCATGGTACATTTTTCATAAATTTGTCAATTGCAGACCCACCGATTTTTGGAAATGCTTCACCGAATAATTGATTGAATCTTGCGAAAAATTCATTCACTCTTGTGAAATGAATCCACCGCAAAGGGAACAAATTCGAAAAAATGGGCACGTTATCCGTAACTTGAATGTTCTGAAAGAGGCGGCAGTAATCTCCAAGGGGCTCGTTTGTGACCAAGTTGCCCGTGCAGAATCTGGGCATCTTGGCACGGCTCTTGGCTGCTCCGCCATTGGTGCGGCACTGTTTGGGCAGCTGCTGCGATTTAATCCGATGGAGCCGCGCTGGATAAATCGCGATAGATTTGTGCTCTCTTGTGGCCATGCCAGTGCATTTTTATACGCCTGGCTACATTTAGCCGGCTATGATCTTTCCCTGGACGATTTGAAAAATTTCAGAGCGGCCCACAGCAAAACGCCGGGTCATCCGGAGTTTGGATTAACAGACGGCGTAGAATGTACAACTGGTCCACTGGGACAAGGGGTTGCCAATGCGGTTGGTTTTGCCATCAGTGGCAAAAAATCAGAAGCAATGTTCAACACGGTTAAATGGAAAATTTTCGACTACCGGGTTGTGTGTCTGTGCGGGGACGGATGTCTGCAGGAAGGGGTCGCATCGGAGGCGTGCTCCCTTGCCGGACACCTGAAATTGGACAATTTAATCCTGATTTACGACAGAAATAATGTCACCATAGATGGAGATCTTTCTCGTTCACAAAGCGAAAACATTGAAAAACGATTTGAGGCATATGGATTTGAAATTAAGGTTGTAAATGGTAATGAAATGGAATCAATCATTGCTTCTTATTCCGAATTGGCCACGTCTAAAAGCAAACTGCCAAAGTTACTAATTGCCAACACAATAATTGGGGACGGCGTTGGCGAAGTCGCTGGAACAAACAGAGCTCACGGAGAGGCGGGAGTAAGATTCGTAAAATCCACTAAGGCGAAACTCGGCTTGCCGGATGTGAATTTTTACGTCTCAGATAGGGTAAAAAATTTTTTCAGCAACCGTCTAGCCAGGCAGCTGGATGAATATAATTCCTGGTTGTGTACTTTTGAAAATTGGGCACAAAATAATTCCACATTGCATAAAATTTTGCTGAAGGACTACAATTTTCACAATCAATTGGAAAGTTTTGAGTACAAATCGCGAGGGAAAGTATCCACGCGTATCGCCAACGGTGAAATTATGCAATTTTTGGCTAAACATGACCCATTGATCGTAACCGGCAGTGCAGATTTGTTTTCCTCCACAAAAAATTATCTCGACGCACATTCGGATTTTTCTGCGGCTGACAGAACGGGGAAAAACATAGAATTTGGCGCACGCGAACACGCCATGGGAGCGATTGCCAATGGGGTGTGTTACGACGGTGTTTTTAATGTGTCTTGCGCGACATTCCTAGTATTTTCCGACTACATGCGGGCGGCAATCCGCATTGCATCAATGGCTAACTTACATGTAATCTACATCTTTACGCACGATTCCGTAGCAGTCGGAAAGGATGGCCCCACCCATCAGCCCATTGAAACATTGGCCTCGCTGCAATGCATACCGAACTTATGCGTAATTCGTCCAGCCGATTGTGAAGAATTAATTGGCGCATGGATCGCCTATTACTCAAACAAAAATTTCCCATTTGCATTCATTCTATCCCGCCAAGATCTGCCAAATTTGCGCGCAAATGGGACGAAGAGATCGGGAGTTTTATGTGGGGCATACATCGTTCACATGGAAAAATCTGCGTTGCGCTGCATAGTGATTGCCACCGGCAGTGAGGTATCATTGGCCATTGAAGCCGCAAGAAATTTCGACGATGTGCGCGTCGTTTCCATGCCATGCATGAAATTTTTCGACGAACAGGATGTTGATTTCAGGGAATCCATTTTGCCAACGGCATGCGAAAACAGGGTGGCGATCGAAGCCGGAATAACTATGCCGTGGTATAAGTATGCCGGTCCTAAGGGCAAATACATGGGCATAAATAAATTTGGATTCAGTGGTTCCGAAGATGATTTATATGTTGCCAATGGGCTAACGGTCGATAGCTTAATTGGGGAAATTAGTAGCTTTTTTTAGGAAATGTGTTGTGAAAAAATCTGCAAAAACAACATCGATTGCCATTGTCGGCACGTTGCTCTTCTGTGTTCCATTGCTCCTTTGCTTTCCATCAGTTCAACGGCTGGTTTGTCTGGAAATTTTGTCCCACTATTTTGATGATGCGAGGGCAAAGGAAATCAATGTTGGTTTTTCCGGAATGCGAGCAAAGGACGTTTGCATACGCAACCATGACTTTACCGTAAAATGTGCAAATTTGGACATGAAATGGAGCCTAAAAGACTCGTCTTTGCGAAAAATTTTTACCGTGGAAAGTGCGACACTTGATAAAGTAATGCTCTCGATAGAAAATGAACCGAAGGACGTGCTATATTTCGAAAAGAAGAAAGTTAAAAATGACCTTGATCCGGATTTTGTGGATGTTATTAGCAAGATTTTCGAACAGCTAAAGCAACATACTTCGCCACGCAAGTTGCCGATTGCCATAAATAATTTGTCAGTAAATGGGTCCTTTGATGCGTACGAAAGAATTTTGGGAGAATTTTCGCTTAGTGTGGCAAATTTTATGCAATCTAAAACCACTGACATTGACTTTGCATTGGATACCGATTTTGAACAGCAATTGGCGGGCAAGTTCAAAATTGCTGGACATTTAACGGTTAATCGTGATGCGGTTGGGGTGATAGATTCCGCCACTTTAAATTCATCAATCATCTCTAAAATTGGTTCAGAGAAGCATGCGAAGACGTTCCTACTCGACATAACTTACGACAAATCCAAGCAGGCTGGCGATCTGTTGCATGCAACATTTGCCGATGAGCAAACTGCGGAAAGACTCTTTGATATGTCATGTAGCTTTGATGAAAGCACCAAAAATATAAGCTTCCAAACTAATATTCAAGTCCCTAACTCAAGGGAGGTTGATGCAAATTTTGGCCAATTTTCGTTCCAAACGTTCTTCGCCGGAGAATATGACATGGACTCATCCAAAGGGTTGATTAAATCAAACTTCGAAGCAACGATCCCACGGGGGTTTTTTGGCCGGACATTGCCTGAATTGAAGAGTGATCTGCAACTTAGGATCGTTTCTTCCATTGGCGTATTGGGTGAGTTCGCTGAGCTGCAGTCGATTAGCGGAGAACTACGCGATGCGAACAAAGAGCAAGTTAATTGTTCGATAGAACTAATGGACAAACATAGGATTGGCTGGAAGGGAAGTAACTTTTGGAGGGATTTAAACGGCTTGGTTCTAAACGTGAATGTCAACGGGATTGATACGTCAATATTTGGTCCCGTTCGAAGCGGTTGGCATCTGCTTTCCGTGGCTAAAGGCAAGTGTATTTTAACGGTTAAAAATAATCAACTAAACATTCGAGGCGATGCCGAAAAGTTTTATCTTTCACCGTTACATGTTACACTCAACGGAATCAAGATCTTCGATGAATTTGAATGTTCTTTTGAGCCGAGAGTTGTAATCGGCAATGTGCTCAAGTGCGACATCGTTGGCCTGGCGTGCATGGACGACAGTGGCGCCAGCGTTCTACAGGGAGATTTGGGGTTTGCCATTGACAGGAAATCTCGTTCCTGCTCAGGATGCTTAGTTTGCGCTTTGCCAAATCTTTTGAATCAGCCTATTTTTTCAAATGAAATGAAGCCCACATCCGGTTTCGCCACTTGCAGCTTCAATCTTATTCAAGATTGGCACACCAATATCTGTAACGGCGATGTCGAATTTAAATTAAAGGCCATATCCTACGCGGGGAGTAAATTTCCATTGAATGGAAATTTGGATATCAATTTTGCAAGCACATCTTCCGAAGAAAACGAATTCAAATTCAATATTGAAAGTAGGTTGCATGACACAATGGACTCCGATGTATCGGTAAACGGCGTAGTAAGCAACAACATACAGATGCCAGATAACGGCACTCGCATAGACGTTAAAAGCTCGACAATTTGCCTATCGGATGTGATCACTGTCTGCAAATTGTTTGAATTAAATTTACCCGAAGGCAGCAACTTGCGTGAAGATTTTCTCGTGGGGAATTTTTTCTTGACAAATGATGTGTCCGTATGGGATGAATTCTCCTTTGATACATCTGTTCAAGTCGATGCGCTATATCTGAATAACGTTAAGTTGTGCTCCGATTTGTCGTGTGATCTGCAAGTAGACCCTAAATCAGTCAATCTATCTAAGTTGATATGTTACATTTTAGACGCTCCACTGGTAGCTTCCGGTTCGATCGCATTTACCAAGGATGATTATGCAGACACGTATAACGCCAATATGTATTTTTCTCTATCGGATTTAAGTGCTAGCAAATGTATGTTAGTTTTGAATTACCATCCTAAAATGTTCACAGGGACGTTTAGGGTAAATGGTAATTTTTCTTCTTCTCAGCCATTTATAAGCGATCTGTTCTCGCGCATGCAGGGGAAAATCGATATTGTTGGTTTTGATGGCAGTATTTCTCCGATGGCATCATTTAACAATGAGCAAAAAGGGGTTGTAGGGATTATTGGGATTGCGAGCAATCTGGGAAATATTGATGTCGTTAATAAACTGATGGAAGCTCTCGAAAGTATTCCCTACGACAATATGTCGGCTTCCATAATTCGGCACGACAATTCGAACATAACTCTGGATTCATTCTCCATTACCGGAAATAACGTTAAAATGGTTGCAAACGGCACACTAACGGCAAGGAGAGATCTTTCATTTAAGGACTATAGCTTGTACCTTAAGGCACAGATCAACACAAAAAACAATATGACTGAAATTTTCGATAGGCTTGGGTGGTCCTCCAATGCCTTCGATTTCTATGGCTACAAACTCGGCCCTAAATTCAGCATACGAGGAACCATCAGAAATCCCGATTTAACCGAAGTTAGAGAGCTATTGGCATCCACAAGCGCCAAGTTGTTCCTGGACTTGGAACGGAATGGACAAGAGTCGGTGCCAATCATCAGCCCAGAAATTCTACTAAAAATGTTTCAAAAATAGCTTGATTTTATTGTTGTACCCTGAGTCACTTTGCTTATGGTATAAAAATATGCCGAGGGAGTATATAATTTTGGAGTGCACGGAAGCGAAGGCTGAAGGAAGGCCCGTTTCTCGCTATATGTCCACGCGTAATAAGAAAGTACAGACTGAGCGCGTGGAAAAAATGAAATACAATAAGTTTTTGAAAAGGCATACGCTACACCGCGAAATAAAAGGTTAGCAGCCTTCTGGGGCGCATTCTATTCTATGTTCGACGTCGATTCGTTTCGCTCGTATTTCCCGATTTTAGGTTACCTTGGTCGAAAGCTGGTTTACGTTGACAATGCTGCTACCACACAGAGGCCTTCCCGAGTTATCGATAGCGTTTGTGATTTCTACAGATCATACAATTCCAATATTCATCATGGGATGTACGATTTTGCCATTCGCGCAACGGAAGCCTATGGGTCGGCACGTTCTCGCATAGCTAAATATTTCAACGTTTCCGATGGAGAGATCGTGTTTACATACGGGGCAACGGATGGCATGAATATGCTAGCCACATCCTATGGAAAAAAGTTTTTGACCGAAGATGATGAGGTCTTGATCGGAGCAGCGGAGCATCATTCCTCCTATTTGCCGTGGAAAAATTCGTGTGCAGACGTCGGTGCCAGAGTAAAAATTATTCCACTTAGAGGTGAGCAATGCGAACTGGACGTTGACTTTTATCGCTCCATGTTCAACGAAAGAACGAAGCTTGTTGTAATCCAGCACATAAGCAACGTTTTGGGCAATGTGAACGACATTGGGCTACTTTCGAAAATTGCACACGAGAATGGGGCAAAAATAGTGGTAGATGGTGCGGCTAGTATGGTTCATGGACCAATTGATTTGAAGAGTATAGACTGTGATTTTTTCGTAACTTCTGGACATAAGGCTTTTGGACCTAGTGGCAGTGGGTTTATGTTTGGAAAATACGATCTCCTGGAAAGCATGCCCCCGTTTCGCGTTGGTGGCAGGATGGTCAATGAAGTGTCCTTTGAGAATGTTGCGTATAAACTACCCCCCGAGCGCTTTGAAGCCGGGACACCGGATATAGCCGCCGTAATCGGATTTGGAGAATGTGTAAAATTTTTATCGGAAATAGAGTGGGGCTTCGCTGGGCAATATTTGTCACATCTGTCAAAATATTGCCACACTAAGCTGCGTGAAGTTGATAACCTCGTACTCTACGGCTCCGGAGAAGCGGGAATTTTTTCATTCAACGTTTCCGAAATACACTGCCACGATGTGGCCACAATCCTAGCAAAATGTGGCATTGCGATCCGCGCTGGACACCACTGCGCTCAACCACTCATGAATCTACTCAACGTCACGGGAACGGCAAGAATATCACTTTGTCTATACAATACCACCGAAGAAATTGATTTCATCATCGATGCCCTAAAAACATGCAAAAGCTACCTTGGGTAGCTGTTTACTGAAATGGCCTTGGCCTATTCCAGGGCGGCTTGAGCGGCTGCCAGCTTTGCAACGGGAATGCGATTCGGTGAGCAACTAATGTATGTTAATCCATAGTGATGGCAGAGCTTTATTGATTCCGGATCTCCGCCATGCTCACCACAAATTCCAAGCTTAATGTCGCTTCGTTCCAATCGGCCGCGTTTGCATGCCATTTCAATCAGACCGCCAACGCCAATCGAGTCTATGGACGCGAAAGGATTTTTTTTAAGAATTTCTAATTCGAAATATTTCGGCAAAAATCCATTAACATCGTCTCGGCTCATTCCCAAACACGTCTGGGTAAGATCGTTCGTTCCAAAGCTGAAGAATTGTGCCTCCCTTGCAATTTCGTCTGCACAGAAACATGCACGCGGGGTTTCAATCATAGTCCCAACTTTGTAGTTTATGGACAATCCAGTTTCTTCCATGATCATCTTTGCAATGCCACGTATGATTTCGGTCTGATTTCTCATTTCAGATGGGAATGCCGTCAATGGAATCATTATTTCCAAATCGACCTCGAGTCCCGAGCTTATGACATTCGCTGCCGCCCTAAATATTGCTCTGGCTTGCATGCGTGTAATCTCGGGATAACTTATGCCCAGGCGACACCCTCGATGCCCTAGCATTGGATTTGCTTCTTTCAGCGAGGACACCCGCAATTTCATTTTTTCTTGGTCCACATTAAGTTTTTTAGATAACGCCTCAATTGCAGGAGCTTCGTTTGGCAGAAATTCATGCAGCGGTGGATCTAACAGGCGTATCGTCACTGGGTAGCCGTGCATTTCCCTAAACATTTCCTCAAAGTCTTTTCTCTGCAGCGGCTCCAGCTTCGCTAGAGCAGCCTCACGATCGGCTGTCGTATCGGCTATTATCATTTCGCGCATGTGATCTATGCGATCCTCTTCGAAAAACATGTGTTCCGTTCGGCATAGGCCAACTCCTTCTGCGCCAAGTTGTAAAGCGATCCTGGACTGCTTCGGGCTGTCCGCATTTACTCTGATCCCAAGCCGACGGTATTCATCCGCCCATTCCATGATTTTGCTAAATATTCTGTACGTGTAACTTTCTTCCGCAGATAAACTGCCCTGCAAAACCTGATTGATTTCCGATGGCGCCGTATCTAACCTCCCGACAAAAACTTCTCCCGTTGTTCCATCGATGGATATAGGGTCGCCCTCATTTATAATGGTATCCCCCGCAAAAATTTTCTTCAGAGAATAGTCTATGCCCAACTTGCCAGCGCCACACACACACACTTTGCCCATTTGGCGTGCCACCAGTGCAGCATGTGAACTAACTCCACCCCTGCTAGTCAGAATCCCCTCTGCCACGAGCATGCCCCGAATATCTTCGGGTGAAGTCTCTATTCGGCAAAGGATAACTTTTTCTCCTTTGGTATGCATTTCTTCAGCTTTTTTCGCCGAAAAATAAACATTTCCAGAAGCCGCGCCTGGGCCAGCTGGTAACCCGGAAGCAATGCTACGCAAACGCTCTTTGCTCCGATTGTCAAAAATTGGAACCAACAGAGTAGATATGGAATCAGCGGGAATACGCTTTATTGCCATTTTCTTGTCGATCAGCCCCTCTTCAACCATTTCAATTGCCGTTCTGATGGAAGCCAAGCCGGTCCTCTTTCCATTCCTAGTCTGCAACATGTAGAGTTTGCCATTTTCAACGGTAAATTCAAAGTCCTGCATGTCTAGGAAGTGAGACTCTAGTATGTCGCATACATTTATCAACTGATCAAACACCGCAGGCATATCCTTTTTAAGGTCCATTATTGGGTTTGGCGTGCGGATTCCAGCCACAACATCCTCCCCTTGGGCATTAATCAGATATTCCCCGTAAAGTTTCTTTTCCCCCGTCGCTGGGTTACGGGTGAATGCAACCCCCGTTGCGCAATCGTTCCCCATATTACCAAAAACCATGCATTGCACATTGACTGCTGTCCCATACTCACTCGGTATACCATATTTTCTTCGATATACTATGGCGCGTTCATTGTTCCACGATTCGAAAACTGCACATATTGCACCGCGCAATTGATCAAAAACGTCTTGAGGAAACTCTTTACCTGCGTTTTCAAACACTATTTTCTTATACACTGCAATCAACCCTTTGAGAGCCTCCGCCGACAATTCGGTATCCACATGTGCGTTGGCTTCTTCTTTAGCCACTTCCAATGCCTCTTCAAACGGGTCCTTCGAATGTTCGTCCTTTGGTTTGATGCCGAGAACGACATCGCCATACATCTGAATAAATCTGCGGTAACAGTCGTAAGCAAACCGCTCATTGCCGCTATTCCTAGCCTGCCCGGCAACCGTTTCGTCATTCAGCCCCAAATTAAGTATCGTATCCATCATACCGGGCATCGATTCACGCGCCCCAGAACGCACGGAAAACAGCAGAGGATCATCCCTGTCTCCAAATAATTTTCCCTGCTGCTTTCCAAGATTTTTTACCGCAGCTTTGACCTCCTCCCATATGTCCCGGGAAAACACACCTCCATTCGTGTAATATTTGGTGCAAATCTCCGTTGTTATTGTAAATCCAGGCGGAACGGGCAGGCCTATCCTTGCCATCTCCGCCAGATTAGCACCCTTACCTCCAAGCAACTCTCTCATTGAGGCTCCACCATCGGTGTGTATGCCGAATTCGTATATATTTTTCGAAATTTCCATAGAATTTCGCTAGGATCATGAAGTTTTACCGGTTGTCAAATTATTATAGATTGATATTGACATTCGGCGGAATTAAAATTCCTTAACAGGAAGTTTTCCATTGAAAATGAGGCTCCCCGTGTTTCAGGCATATGTTTGGCAGGATTGTTGCCGCGAATGTGTAGCGGCGAGGTGTATTGTAGGGTTTTTACTATCCGTAGTTGTTGGATTTTTCGTTTCGTCAAAAATTTTTCGCTTCCTTGGGAAAAAAAATTTGAATCAAGTTGAAAGAGGGCGCGAAGTTGTGCGAGACTTGGCAGATTTGCACAAGAGAAAAAATGGCACTACAACGATGGGCGGATTTGCGATATTTGTATCGGCTATCATTTCCATTTTGCTTTTAGCGAAGCTTAATGCCTATGTAATTCTTGCTCTATTTGTTTGTATCTCGCTTGGTGCTTTGGGCTTAGTGGATGATTTTCTTAAATTTTCGAAAAAAAATACTGCAGGAATTTCCGGTAAAAAAAAACTCGCGTTACAGTTAGCCGTGACAGCTGTCGTGTTTGTCACACTGCATTCGTTCAATGAAAAAAATTTTGCTACCATGCTTCCTTTTTTCGACTGGTGTCCGAGATGGCTTTTTGCTTTTTCGGCATTTGCATTTGCGTTTTTTGTTATTTCGGGAACGAGTAACGCCGTCAATCTAACGGATGGTTTGGATGGTTTGGCTTCCATATGCGTTATTCCGAATCTCGTATTTTTCTCGATGATTGCATACATCTCAGGTTCGGAAAAGTTATCTCTTACATACGGATTTAGCTACATATCTGGGATCGGCGAACTCGCCGTAATGCTATCATGTTTCTGCGGAGCATTATTAACATTTTTGTGGTATAATGCTCAGCCAGCCACTGTCATAATGGGAGACACTGGGTCATTGATGCTAGGTGGATTGCTTGCGGTTAGCGCCCTTGCACTACGCGTACCGTTTTGCCTGCTATTGACAGGGAGTGTCTTCGTGATCGAGGTTTTGTCGGACATCATTCAAGTTGGTTCTAAAAAGTTGCGCGGAAAACGGATGTTTCTAATGGCACCGATTCATCACCATTTTGAGCTGTCTGGCGTTAGTGAAACAAAAATAGTGTACCGAGCTGGAATTATAACTTGGATTTCAACTGTGCTGTGTGCAGTTATTTTGTTATATGTTTGAGAATATTTTTAGCGGCAACTTCAGAGTCGGAATTTTGGGTAACGGCCTCTCCGGAAGGGCTACATCTGAATGGTGTGAGAGGCATGGCGTCGAGCATATGGTCTTTGACCAAGGCGGCGGAGTAGAATTCACGGACAAAATTGCCATATCTTTTAATTTGATAGTTCGAAGTCCAAGCTTTTTGGAGGATCATCCGTGGGTAATTTTGGCGCGCAGAAGTAAAGTGGTATGTATTGGCGAATTGGATTTAGCAGCCAAATTTTGGAAAGGAGGAGTGGTGGCCGTTACCGGAACCAATGGCAAAACAACAACGGTTGAATTTTTGAAACATTCTCTGTGCAGCATCGGCCGCCAAGCGGTAGCCGTGGGAAATATCGGGTTTCCATTTATAGGTGTTGTGGATGACAATATTATCAATGCCACGGATTCATGGGCGATTGTGGAAGTTAGTTCTTTTCAGGCACAGCAACTGCAAATAATGCGCCCCAATTACCTATTGTGGATAAATTTCGCTCCGGATCACCTCGATAGCCACCATTCCATGGAGTAATATTTCGCGGCAAAGTATAAACTAGTCGAGATGGCGAAATTTCACGATGGGGAACATCTATTTATCGGCGAAAGTGTTAAGAACTACACCAAAAATCACTCTGGATTTGATCTATTGAATGGTGGAACGGTTTGTGGAGATGGTAATGTCCCGGACAATTCGTGTCTAAATATCCCGATGCAACGGAAAAATTTTGCATTGGTTGAAGAGTTTTGGAATGCTTGCGGCCTCGAAATGAAATGGCTAAGAAATGCAGCGGAAACCTTCTGTCTGCCGAAACACAGATTACAAAAGGTAAATTCCATCGAAAAAATCGATTTAAACGGCAATAGATTCAGCGTCGAATTTTGGAATGATTCGAAGGCCACGAACTTTCACGCATTCAAAGCAGCTATTGATTCTTTTGACCGAAAACTAATTCTGATTGTTGGAGGAAAATCAAAAAATGAGGATGTTGAGCAGTACATCGTCGCTCTGCTCGATAAGGCTAAAGCATTACTTCTACTCGGTGAAATGGGGAGAGTTATTTTTAACACATTGAGTGAAAGAAATCTCATAAGTTCGTTCGAGAATTGTAAATTTTTTGGCGACAAAAAATCTCTCTCACAGGATATTATGCGTGATGTCGTAAAATGTGCATTTAGTGTTGCAAGTGTAGAAGATATGGTGCTATTGTGTCCTGGGTTTTCGAGCCTGGATATGTTCAGTGGATATGACCAGCGTGGCCGTATGTACGAAGAATGTATTGAGGGATTGAATGGATGAGTGTGTTTAACTTTTGGGAAAATTTTGCTATGAATAAAGGTGTTTTTGGTGTGTGTGCAGCTTGTGTGCTTGTGCTATTGAATGGATGCTCGCTTTTTCAAAGTGATAAAGGTCGAGATGAACAAGTTAAGAATGTTGCACATAGCGTTCCTGAAAGAATAGCAAGAAGTGGTACGGATGTGAGGAAAAAACCAACTAAGCCATCGTGGACTGAAGACATTTGTTACAAGCAGAAGGAATCGGAGCATGCGAGCGTTGCCGCTACTCCCAGCGCCGAAAAGCTTTATACCGTACAAAGGGGCGATACAGTCTATGGCATAGCGCGGCGCTTGGGGTTATCAGCCAAGAAAATCATGGAGCTGAATGACATGGACAAATCTTCGAAACTGTACGTTGGCCAGACGATAAAGATTCCGGCAAGTGCGCATTTAGAATCGGTACGCGAACCAAGTGTTGCGAAAAAAAATAACACTA
>JAITBR010000040.1 GCA_031283485.1 Puniceicoccales bacterium
GAAATAATTTTACGGCCACCGCTAGCGACTGGTCTTTTTTTGGAGAAGAAAGGAAATTTACGGCCAATAGGGATGTGAGAGTCATTTTTGGGGAGAACGTAGTGGCGGAACTTGTGGCACCGTGAATGTGAGAATTGTTGGCATATTATTCATTTTGAATTGCGTTACGTTTTGTTTCGCCCGTGTAAATACTGAAATTAGAAGCGATTCAGTGGATATTGTAGACTTTGGTAATCGAATGTTTTTCTCATTCGGCGGAAAGGTTACTGCCGCGAGCGACAAATTTGAGTTATCCAGCGATCGCTTGGAAGTGACGTCCGATGGAAGGGATATCTTTCTACAAAGTGAAGCTTGCAGCAAATCCATCAAAAAAGTACACGCATTTGGCAATGTGAAATTTACCCAAGACTGTAGGCGCGGAACAGCAGATGAGGTTGTCATCGATCCGGCATGCGGTATGGTAACTTTGCTTGGTAATGCTGTCGTGATGGACAGTGATGGTACTGCACATGGCGATAGATTGGTTCTCTATCGAGATTCTGGGTCCGTAAGAGTTGGATCCGTTGGAAGGTCGAGCATATCCATAGATCATTTCAAAAAAAATCAAGCACACGGCGAAGATTCGGAACTTTGTAATGGTTGTGCAAATTCTGTAGAATGCGAAATTGATGACTGAGGTATTACGAGCGGAAAATTTAGTAAAAGACTATGGCGATAGAGTTGTCGTTAACGGCGTCGACGTGGAAGTTCACGGTGGCGAGGTGGTTGGTTTGCTCGGCCCAAACGGAGCTGGTAAAACAACGACCTTTTATATGATCATTGGTCTCGTTGAAAGCAGTTCCGGAAAAGTCTCCATAAATGGGATAGACGTTACGAATTATCCCCTGTATAAGCGGGCCAGGCTTGGCATGGGCTATTTGCCACAGGAAGATTCTGTTTTTAGGAAATTAAGTGTCCGGGACAATTTGTTAGGGGTTGCTGAATGCCTCGAATCGAACAGAAACCGTAGATGTGCACACGTCGAAGCCATTTTGGATGAATTGCACATTGCGCATGTTGCCAAACAAAAGGCCTACACGCTCTCCGGAGGCGAAAAACGCCGCCTCGAAATTGCCAGGATTTTGCTCCTAAATCCGAAATTTTTGCTAATGGATGAGCCATTTAGTGGCGTTGATCCAATCAGCGTTGGCGGTTTACAGAAAATAATTGTCTCTCTAAAAAATCGTGGCATTGGAGTACTGGTCAGTGATCACAATGTTCGAGAAACGTTGAGCATCGTTGACCGTGCTTATTTAATCCACGACGGCAGGGTTTTATGCCACGGCAATCGCGATGTACTGTTAAATGATGAGGACAGTCGCAAGTTTTATCTCGGGAATGATTTCAGATTTTAGTTGATTTTGTAGTTGCAATTACGCCACTGAAAACTACTGGTTTAGTGGTTAGATGAGGGAGAGTGTGGTGTTTCTTTTTGTGTTTGTTGGATACTTGATTGGTTCGGTGTCGTTTGCGCGTGTGGTGGCGTATTTTTTTAAAGTTGATATCAGCAAGGTTGGTAGCGGAAATCCTGGTGCCACAAACGTGGTGCGTACTCTCGGAAAATGTGCCGGAATTTTAGTATTTCTTGGAGATTTTTTCAAGGCCTTCACTTTAGTGGTGGTATCCGTATGGTTGGGGCCAATTGGCGCTATTTCTGGTACTGATTTGGGAATTTTTGCCATGCTCGGCGTGATTTTGGGGCATAGCTTCCCGATCTTTTTTAAATTTAAGGGGGGGAAAGGTGTGTCCACTGCAATGGGAGGTGTTTCGGCTTTAACCCCTGGGACAGCGGTGATTGGGATATTGCTGTGGTTTGTTATTTTCCACGCGACTGGTTTCGTTTCCGTAGCGTCGTTATTCTTCGCCATGAGTCTGCCGGTAACGTCTTTTGCGTTTGGCTATGACATGCACAGCGTTGCATTGGTTACCGTTATGAGTCTGGTCATTTTTTTGCGCCACAGGAGTAACATTGTGAGGTTGTGGAATGGCTCCGAGCATCGATTCGAAAAAAAATAGCTCTAGATATGGCTCGTATTGTGCAAAAATATGGCGGAACTTCGATGGCAAATATCAAGCGAATGAGGGCAGTTGCTGCTAAAATTGAAGAGCGTGCCAAACTAGGTAATGAGCTTATGGTCGTCGTTTCCGCGTGCGCTGGTGTAACAAATAATCTACTGAAACGAGCAAGAGAGGTATCCAAAAGGCCGAATGCCGCTTGTTTGGATGCTTTGCTGTGCATCGGTGAGTGTGAAAGTGCTGCGATGTTGGCCATTATCCTCAATGACATCGGTATCCGAGCAGTTTTTCGCAACGCTTATCAGGTGGGGATTACCACATGCTCAACTTTCGGCAATGCCAGGATCATGGATATTTCGGGTGGTGATGTTGAAAATTGCCTGAAGGATGGGCAAGTTGTTGTTGTAACGGGGTTTCAAGGTGTCGATGCGAACATGTGTCCGACGACTCTCGGGAGAGGAGGGTCCGATTTGACCGCTCTGGCTTTGGCTCACCGCTTCGGTGCAGATTTATGCGAAATCTATACCGATGTGGAAGGTGTTTTTAGTGGAGATCCTCGTGTCATTGACGGACCAAATTTGATGGATGTGATATCGCATGATTTTCTGCTTAAACTGGCCTTTCTAGACAATAACATTATGCAGGATCGTTCCGTAGCGTTTGCAAAAAAAATGGGGATCAATTTTTCGATTACTTCCTCGTTCGGCCAAAGCCCTGGCGGTGGGACACGCGTTCTCAATAGCTTTCCATGTAGCGAAAGTACCGTTGTGGGATTGACCTACAAAACTGGTCTCGTTCTCATTTCAGCAATCTCAAAAGGGAATATCTTTGATAACTTTTTGAAAATTTTTACGAACAATGGCATAAACATCAGTTTCCTTAGACATACAAAATTGGGGGATAGTGGTGAGTTTTTCGAAGAAATTGCAGTTGCAGCATCAGATTATTCTCTACTTAAAATCTCGCATTTTGACACGCTTTTTTCACAAAATTTTTCCGCAATTGAAAATCTTACTAGAATAGATATAGTTGGAA
>JAITBR010000044.1 GCA_031283485.1 Puniceicoccales bacterium
AATTCCCAATACCTTCCCAGATTTTTTGTTTGTGCTCATATTCTACAATCCTTCACAAGAAATTACGTAGCAAATTTCATGCCAAAATGAAATTTAAGCCATTAAAAAGTATAGACAATTCCAAAGTTTTTGCCTAAAATTTTTCCATGGTCCCACTATCGGAAATAGTTAATTTTTGTGACAACTTTTTAAATGTAAACGGCATAGAGGATTATGAACGAGCTTATAATGGACTGCAATTTGAAAATAATGGAATGGTTACGAAAATTGGGGCTGCTGTCGACGCCAATTTGCTGACAATTGAACGGTCAACGGGAAAAGGTATTGACTTGCTATTCACACATCACGGAATGTTGTGGGGGCAAATTGCTCCAGTTACAAAAGTGGTTTACAAAAAATATAGCATGCTATTAACCAATAATTTGGCGATATACGGTGTTCACCTTCCACTGGATATGCACGGTGAAATTGGCAATAATGTATCGATCATGCACGCATTGGGGCTATGTCAGATTGACAAAGTGCTGATTGACAAAACCCACAATTTTGAGATTCCCTTGGCATCCGCTGAATATGATCGAGGAGCATTAAGATCAAAACTAAATGCATTGTTTCCCCAAACGAAGTGCATGGAATTTGGAACAAAAAATCCAAAGAAAATAGCAATCTGCTCCGGAGGAGGAGGTCACTGCGTGATTGATATGATTAAGTCTGGGACTGATACAATCATAACCGGCGAAGGCCAAAGACACTTATTTGACATTGCTTATGAAAGTGAAATAAATTTATATCTATGCGGACATTACGCCACCGAAACATTCGGCGTAAAAAATTTAGCAAAATTAGTATCGAAGAATTTCGATTTGGAATGGATTTTCATTGAAGAGGAATGTGAACTTTGACAAGCGAAGAAGCAGTTCTACCGATAAAATAAAAATAGGTAAACGAATAGCTATCATTGGCCCTATGGCATCGGGAAAATCAGCGCTCGCCGTTAAACTTGGCAGAAACTTGCAGCTGCCAGTATATCACCTCGATCAGTTACGGTTTTTTTCGGGAACGTTTTGGCAACCTAAACCTGAAGAGGAATTTCAAGAGCTACACGGAGAAATCTTGAGCCAAGATTTGTGGATCATGGAAGGAAATTACAGGGAATCGTTACCTTCTAGGCTTTCCCGCGCAACGGATGTAATATGGCTAAATCCACCGATTTGGCGGTGTATTGTCAATTTTTACAAACGATTTTTTAGGAAAAATCGCCAACATAACTCCTATCCCGGTAAACTGCAAAATGCTCAAGAAAAATTCACAATTGGCCAACTAAAGTACATTTTTATCCACAAGTTTCACAGGAAAAATTTTGAATTGCTAATAGAGAAATACTTCTGCGGCCAGCTGATTCATCTCACTGATTTTAATGACATACAAATTTTTTCCCAAGGAATAAATCCAACGGAAAATATCTCCAAACAAAGTAAACGCATCGAGCTATCGTGACGTAACTCCCAGTAACTCCGGATGCCATCTGATAACGCGAACTTTTCCTTTCTTGGTCATGGTACGCAGTTTTTCAATGGCTCCGTCTTCGTCCGTGTAAATTACACCTGAGTTACAACCTTTTGCTTCGATGAAACCACCGCGAAAATAGACAATAACATGTCCTTCAGATCCTGAAGGACTGCGGCGAACAAATACGACAAAATCCGTATCCAGCATCTGCGCCAGCGCATCCTTCAATTCGCCATCCGACGAATCTGCATCCAACTCGCAGATGCACTTTCCTTTGGAAAAGTTATACAATTGACCCGTAGCATGCGGCAACACCCACGATGAAATCATGTGCAGTAATCCGGAGCAATCTAAACCAGCACACCTATAGGGAATATTTCGTTTACCATCCTTGCTCGTAAATTCATACATTCCCTTTAAATTCACTTCCTGAAGATTATTGCATCCCCACGCAAATGGCACTCTATCATCGAGTAGAGAGTCAAAAATTCCACTTATTTCGTCCAGACTGGGAATAGCGCGATTCGGGACTATTGAATCAAAGGAGGAACTTTCGATCGATTTCATTGAGTGATCAAAAAATTTCCGATGGATAAACCCATCCGATGAATAATTTTCACTCACCTTACAAGAAACATGCACGACGTCACCGCGCACATCGATTACTTTTACAAATGATCCGCGTGGTAAAACGGTGTCCAAGTCGTAGCAATTCGTTCCATGCTTACCGACCTCATATTCAAAACTCGTACCTTCGGAAACAAAAAGCGGAACGTATTTCCCTTTCTTTACAACAAAAACATCCCCAGTGCCAACGGCAAAACTTGCACACGGGATGAATCCACACAAAGCAGCATACACCAAATAGATTAACACTAATTTCTTCATATTTTTCATACTAAAGCACCACACAATCAAGAAATAGTTATGCGCCAAGATTGCACAATACAAAAATATGTTATTGGCTTTTCAAAATTTTTCAGCTTCGTTGTCACTTAGCCAACGATTTTTTCGCACAACGATCTCCAATTTCGGTTGTGCTCGCCCCATAAAATTTCCCGCAACTCAAAAATGCTTCCAGTTCCTTAGATTTTTGTACACTTCCAATGCAAATAAAGCTTTGGTTGCAAATCTTCAATTACAAACATATCCAAACACGCCCAAATAAAAATGGTGGCAATTGAAATTTGAAGCGTCCTGAGAAAATCTTACAATTAAATCTTACAATTTTTCATTTTCAAAACCTGAACAAAATCCCCGGAGCTCAATTCGAAAACTCCGGGGCACAGATCCCGGCAACAATCTACTCTCACACCGCAGCGTGGCGGCACTACCATCGACGGCTGAAGGCTTAACGATTGTATTCGGAATGGGAACAAGTGTTTCCCTTCGCCTATGATCACCGGAAAAATTACAAAGCTGCCCCATCGAAGAACTGCACTGGTATTTGAAATTACTTTAACTGCAAAATCACACGAAAATTCTCGCAATAATCTACCGCATCATAAATGTTCCAAAGCAGCCAGCAGATACATAACTCCTGTTGCTCAAGCTAAACATGTAAGCTAGGCCTCAAGACACGCTTCTACAAAAACTTCAAGTTCAATGCACGGGGATATACAACGATTAAATCGGACGTTGTGAAGAAAAATAAAACCTCACGAGTCATTAGTACCGGTTAGCTTAATATGTTACCACACTTACACATCCGGCCTATCAACCTGGTGGTCTACCAGGACTCTTTAGGAAGATTTAATCTTCAGGGAAACCTTATCTTGGGAATAGCTTGGCGCTTAGATGCTTTCAGCGCTTATCTAGTCCGAGCTTAGCTACCCGGCGCTACCGTTGACACGATAACCGGAACACCAGCGGCTCGTCATTTTCGGTCCTC
>JAITBR010000054.1 GCA_031283485.1 Puniceicoccales bacterium
GAATCAGCTGGCGGCTGAGCAGAGAAACTTGCGGCACATAGTGCTTTGCGTGGATGAGATGCTGACTTCCATTGAGCATGGCGGTCTGGGATTCGGGCCAGAGTTTGTCGCTCGCATGGTTCGCACGCGGTATGACCCAACAAAAAGTTCCGAAAGGGAAAGGCCTGAAATGATTGATCATCTGGCATTGAAATTGACCAGGTATGTTTATTGCGAGAGCTTTGACGTTGATTCGGCGTCTCCATCGATTGCGCAAATGACAGCTAACTTTGTTGTATCGATGCACCCTGATGTGGTGCTACGTTTTTCTGCGCTTTTCGACCAGCTGAAGCAAGATATTGTAGGCAATATACATAAGTGTCCCATGTTTGCGCCCGAACATAGGAGAAAGTTATTTGCACAATTTGAGATTGCGTTGTGTTTCTACTATGCCATGAACATGGAAATCTTGTCGCGGGTATCATTCGACGGAATGATCCGGAGCATTGCCAAATGACCGAGATTTTTAGACCGGAGGGCCTGAAAACCCTGGAGCCGATGGGCATGGTAACAACGGCGAATGATGGAGCAACCTATGCGGCTGTGGATGCAAGCGGCCGTCCTGTGGGGGCGTTCCCGCTCTATCTAGGCGCTCTGTATTGGTTATTTTCATCCGCAACTATGTTCGTTAGAGGTGTGGATAAAGCCGGTATGTTTCCTCTGCCGATTAGGATGATAACGCGATACAGGAGTGTATCCCATGCTCGCATCTTTGGCATCCACTTGTTTGGTGTGGGACTTTACAAATGCTGAAAGAACATTGCCGCCGTATGCTTTGGGAACCCTTAGGCACACACAATATTTTAGAGATTGTCAATCTTTTAATGAGCATCAGCGTGAATTTTTGCTGCGCTGATGTCAGGTGGCTTAAGAGCAGATATTTATGGAGTGGAGTAATGGTTTATTCGTTTAATTTCACAGGTAAAGGTGGTGAAGATATAGGACGACGCACCATGTTGGCAAACAGTGCTACAAATGTTTCTCTATCAGCTTTGAATTTTTTTAATGTTGATTTGTTACAAGGTGAAGGTAAAATGGATGTCGTTGCTGCAAGACGCGCCGTTTGCGGAAGATTTTGTGATATTACAGTAGATGATAGGGAGGCTGGCGGGGCAGGAGAGAGTCGAACTCTCGACCTTCAGTTTAGAAGACTGCTGCTCTATCCACTGAGCTACTACCCCAAATCAACCGCGAGCGCATCTAAAGCAATCGGCAGCAACGTGTCAAAGAAAATCTGAACCAAGTTCGTACGTTAGGAGACACTGTCCATCAATCGTCAGATTAACGTTACTTTGAGCAAATTCATTAGCAATGCTCTCGCTAAGGCCTAGGGTTAATTTAAAATTATTGAGCTCGTATCGCAGTCCTTGCGACGAAATTTTGCAATGAGGAACGCCGAAAAATCCGCACTTGCACCCGACATGGGAACGAATTGTCATCCTGGAGTCCTCTCGGTATACTATGGCAGCACCATTGTCCAATATTTTTATGTCACATTTGGATGAGTGGTATTTTTTTAAGAAAAATATGTTAGCAATTGTGTGATCAAAGCGTCCGGAAGTAGCGTTGATTATTACGATTGATTGCGCATTTTCCTCTCTGCAGTGAAATATCGCCTTCTCCAGATCCGAAAAATTTTGATCCGGCTTGCGCAAAATCCTAGTACCGAGTTTCGCAAAGAACTCTAACGTCTTTTCGGATATGGTGTCCATGTCACCGAGAATTACGTCCGGAATGATGGAAGCTTTCCTTAAAATTTCGCCGGCACCGTCCAGTGCAACCAAAGTCTTTCCCCTTAGTAGGGCCCCAAATTTTCGATCACTGCGGAAATTATTTTTCCCATCGGCCAATATTAAAAAATTCCCACCATCTTTCATCTTTTATGTTTGTACAGTCAACGTCGATTATTACTTAGTTTCTTCACATTTTCCATGGGAAGGGCAAGGATATTATACACATTGGTTATTGCGGCATTTGCAATTGCTGGCATAGGGTTTTGCTCGGAAACGACAGAAATTCTTGATGTGCCAGTATCCTTACCAATATATGAAGCGGCGGAATTTGGTCGAGATCTATCGCTGCCGCAGATTTTAATAAGTAGAATACGCACATCTCCCTTCAATTTTGTGGCTACGGCAATTTTTATGCTTTCCATTGCTCATACATTTTTTGCTCCAAAAATATCAAAATATGCAAAGCAGTTACATGAAAATTTTCACGCCAATCCTAAAAATGAAAATAGAGTGTGCTTTTGCGCTGAAATGTGTCATTTTTTTGGAGAAATTGAAGTAATTTTTGGCCTGTGGTGCATTCCTCTTGTAATGGCGATCGCACATAATTTTGGCTGGTCCGGTGTCACATCGTACCTTAACAGTAAAGTTGATTTTGCAGAACCAATTTTCGTTGTCGTAATAATGTCAATGGCGTCAACAAAACCCATAGTATATTTTGCCGAATTTGTCCTGGGGTGTGTAGCAAAAATCGGGCGCTGCACTCCCGGAGCTTGGTGGTTAACAATACTCACCGCATCTCCCCTCATGGGGTCGTTGATAACCGAACCGGCGGCGATGACAATTGGAGCAATGCTGCTCGCGAAAAAGTTTTACGTCCATTCACCGTCGAATGCATTGAAATATGCAACTCTAGCACTGCTTTTCGTAAATATATCGGTGGGCGGAACATTGACACATTTCGCCGCTCCACCCATACTGATGGTTGCAAATAAGTGGTCTCTAGGTTTGGGAGAAATGTTTTTCTGTTTTGGAACGCGTGCCATTTTTGGTATAGCAGTGAGCACGCTGATATACTTTCTCATATTCAGAAAAGAATTAAAAAAAATGTCGAAGAATACCAATGTCGATGATCAAGGTAACAAAGTTCCGGTGCACATTATACTGGTTCACATCATATTCATGGCGTGGACCGTAGCGGTGTTACATACTCCTCCGCTGGTGATTGCCGGATACCTGTTCCTAGTCGGCTTCATGAAAACCACGAAGCACCACCAAACCGAACTTAACATAAGAAATTCTCTTCTCGTTGGCTTCTTTCTTGCTGGACTTGTTACGCATGGTGGATTTCAAACGTGGTGGTTGGCTCCCGTCTTATCGTCTCTGAACGAAACTCAATTATTTTTTGGAGCGACAATTTTGACAGCGTTCAATGATAACGCAGCTATAACATATTTGGCATCCCTTGTTCCGGCATTTGCGGCGAGTGTGACTCTGCAAAAAGCGGTTTTAGCCGGAGCGGTAACCGGAGGAGGTTTGACTGTGATAGCCAATGCACCAAACCCGGCCGGTCAGAGTATTTTAGCCAAGTATTTTTCAGACGCAATTTCACCGGCTAAGTTACTAGTGGGAGCTATGTTGCCGACAATAATTATCGGTGCATGCTTCACGTTGCTGTAGTGCTAGTGAACGCGTACGAAATGTTTTCCATGTTCGTCTTCAACCATCATTTCCACTGGTTCACCGTCGCTAATTTTTTTGAGTTCGAATAAAAATAAACTAAATTTTGTGTGCTCTTGCATGATTTCAGCATTTACTTTCATCGTATTTGTGGTTGTTTCCTCCATGGAAACTTTGGTCGTAGAGGCTTTAGTTAAACGGCTTTTCAGCTCGCGGTTCAGCATGAGCAAATTCCGTGTGCTTTCGCTTATTTTGCCCCAAGCTATTGCCGTTGCGCTGCCATCCCTAACTTTTCTGGTAAAACCTTGGGCATATTTTTTTACATGGCCTGCCTCTTGCTTCGTTATAAAGCCAGCTTCCTGATCTCTGCAAATTCGGTCGATCTCGACCAACTTCCGCAAAAATTCACCACTATTTCTATCGACGGCTCCGCTCTCAATTTTGCCATTTATGGCAGCAATTTTGTCGTTTAAATTGCCATCCGACGCGAGTATAAGTTGTGTTTCATTGTCGAGCTTGTTGAAAGCGCTGTACATCTGCTGCTGCTTCCTTAGACCTTTCACTTTATTCCGCGCCCAATTTTCGGAATGCTCTCTAATCTTTAAAGCTTCGATTATTTCATCATCTTCGGCATTTTCACCCAAGCCGGTAGTCCGGAGAATTCGCTCTTTGAATTCAGGACATAGTTTAAGGCAAGTAACTTTCGATTCGCAGCCCAATGCATTGAAATCGCTCAGTGGAACACCATTTGGATTTTTGATGTCGCCACTCAGGAATTTTTTTATGCGACCGGCACCGCATCCATCGATACATTCGGTACTTTTGTTTTTTTTGAGCACGTCCTCAATTGTGCCCCATTGGTCACCGGAATCAGATTT
>JAITBR010000063.1 GCA_031283485.1 Puniceicoccales bacterium
TTATTTGTAAGGAGAGACTAATTAAGATATAGGAGGTGCTGCGGCCGCTTTGCAAATCCTGTTTCAAGATATTTTTTTCTATTAAATCTTTAATATCCCGCAACGCCGTATCCTGCGAACAGTGGGCTATTTTCGCCCACTTGGACGTCCGGAGTTTACCTTCAAAACCGTCTAACAGTTTATTAAGCATCAAACGTTGCCGTTCGTTCAGGGGAGTGTCGTGATGTGTTTTCCAAAAGTCCGCTTTGTGCAGCACCTGCTGCAAGGAACTTTCGGTAGCCGACAGCGCACGTCTTAAACAATGCAGAAACCAGTCCATCCATTCGGTGATATTTCCATTGCCCTGTTGCGTCTTCTGCAAAACTTCGTAATACCTTTTCCGCTCGGCAAGGATTTGGTTTGACATGCTGTAAAACCGTTGCGCATGCCCGTCTGAACGTGCCAGCAGCATATCCGAAATCGCCCTTGCTATCCGTCCGTTTCCATCGTCGAACGGATGAACAGTTACAAACCACAAATGCGCTACAGCGGCTTTCAATACAAGGTCGATACCTTTTCTTTGCTGCGGGAGCGTAGCGTTGGCATTGTTTATCCAGTGCAAAAATTGTATCATCTCTTTCCGGATAACTTCCGGAGGCGGCGCTTCGTAATGAATTTTTTCTTTTCCCATAGCGCCCGAAACCACTTGCATATTTCCGGTGCGGTAACGCCCTGCGTCAATTTTATACATTCCGCTCCGTCCGGCAGGGAATAATGCCGCATGCCAGCCGAATAACCGTTCATCCGTGAGCGGCTCGGAGTAGCGTTGGGTAGCATCCAACATCATTTCCACCACGCCCTCCACATGCCTGCTTGATGCAACCAGTCCTGCTACTTCCATTCCCAACCGCCGGGCAATGGAGGAACGAACCTGCCCGTAGTCCAATGGTTCGCCCTCAATTTCAGACGATTTCAAGACGTCGAGCGTCAATGTGGCCAGGGATGCTTCTGCTTGCAACGAAAAACCCAAAGCGTTCATTTGGCCAAGCAGCTTTCCTTGCAGGTGGCGCACTTCGCCGAATACGGTGGCAATAGCCTTGTCATCCCATGAAAAACAAGGCCATTCCGGATAATGATAGATATATTTAGCCATAGTCGTTTCCGATTTATGCGGCAAATATACAAATTATTTGCCGCATTTTTGCGGAGAATATTGCGCATTGCCCTCGCTCGGCCGCAAAAAAAATATAATTGGCGAATACAGCGAACTAGTATTGCTCCATCAAATTGCGAGTAATATCTGCTACCACAATCAAGCAGGGTTACACCTACATCGTCATTTATCACCAGGTTACATGTGCCGTTGGCGTCATTATGATGGTTGGTTTCACCACTTGGCGAGTTCCCAGAACCCCACAGGCTACAGGTTTTCTCAGCAGCTAACCCATAGTAGTCATTTTTGGGGCAAATTTTATTTTGTATAATTTTTTCAGTTGCATTATCAACTTTAATTATTGATTTTTCCTGCATTCAAAAAATCCATAAACCCCTCCAACGAGCGTTGCAACACTTCTTTCGGAATCAATCGGCGTTCGTACTCAGCAACCATAGTCGGACTTAGGCTGCGGCTCATGGCATATTCTATCACACTACGGTCGGCTTCTTGGCAAAGCAGAATCCCAATACTTGGATTTTCGTTACTGCACCGCACATCGCGGTCGAGGGCTTCGAGGTAAAATTCCAATTGCCCCATGTATTCGGGCTTGAATTTTCCGATTTTCAATTCGATGGCTACCAAACATTGCAAACCCCGGTGAAAGAAAAGCAAATCCACTTTGAATGTAGAACTGCCTACCTGCAATGGAAATTCCTTATCCACAAAAAGAAAATCTTTACCAAGTTCAAGGATGAAATCTTTCATGTTCTCCAAAATCCCGCGTTGCAGGCGTTTTTCAGAATGTTTTTGCGGTAGTCCCAAGAAATCGATAAAAATGGTATCTTTCAACATGAGCGTAGCCTGCGGATAAATCTCTTTTAATCCTTTGGAAAGATTGTGTTTATCGCCCATTAACGAAAGAAAAGTATGATTTTTTAGGCAACGTCTCAATTCTTTTATATTTAATCGTTCCGTATGTGAATACAGTACATAAAAGATACGTTCCTCTAATGTTTTACAAGTGTTAATTATTTCAAAATGATTTGTTAGGGTAGTGATACTCAAAAATTTTGGAAATTGTGCAGTTTGAAACTGCACAATTTGTCCAGTTTCAAACTGGGCGATTTCTGATTTTTGAAACCATTCAACAGTTGACTGCATAATTTCGGTATGCTCAATTTGTGCTGTTTCTGACGGCACACATTGATTTAATTTCAACATATCTTGATATTCAATAAATTTTGCGGAAGAATAGGTTTCGTACAAAGCAACCATATTATAAATGTTCCTTCGGCTGTATCCCCGTAATGTCGGGTCTTGCGAACGCAGGTATTCGGAAAGCTGCATCACGGTTTTACTGCCCCAAGCAGCGTTTTTGAGCCTCGCGAACACAAAAGCGCCAACTTCCCAAGCAGCTAACAAATTTTCGTTGTTCACTGTTTGTAACGCGCGGGAACGGCGCAAGGCGATAATGTCGTGCACCTGCGCAAATTCTTGTTTCATGGTTTCATTATTATCTTTCATGCTCTTAAAATCTTACTTCTGTAAATCCTAAAATTTTAACGTTTATTTATTGATATGCAGTGCAAAGGTATTAATAATTTTCGGATTTTCGCATGGTAAAGAAATCCATCTATTTCAACGTTGGCTTCCCCTACAAACTATCCCCAAAATCTTTTTTGAACTGTGCAATCAACTGTTCCGGCCAGTCGGACACCGGCTCGAGGCCGCCCATGAAAAACAAGGCCATTCCGGACAGTGATAGATATATTTAGCCATAGTCGTTTCCGATTTATGCGGCGAATATACAAATTAGTCGCCGCATTTTTGCGGAGAATGTTGTACGGCAAAAGTTAGTGTTTGGCAAATCATTACGTTTTATTTTTTACAACTTTATCGCTTAATTAACCACCAAGCAGTGCAACATCCTGCGTTTTTACACTCAGAAGTTGTTTGGTTAGTCCAGTACCTACACGTTGTGCCATTCAATTCATTAGTCCACACATATACATTACTTCCCAATTTTTTTAATATATCTCGTACGACCACTCCATTTGCATTATAGTAACTCCAACCACT